>CBDVBC010000436.1:0-2103 GCA_965372125.1 Candidatus Hermodarchaeota archaeon
CTACGCTCTGCGCTTCCTAACCCGGGAAAGGCGAGAAAGGGATCAGAGGGCAGCTGGCAGAAGGCAGCGGACAGAAGGCGGTGAACACTAGGAACTAAGCACACAGTCGTCGTTATCGGTTATCCGTTATTAGTCATACGGGAAAATCAGGGTTCGATGATCTCAGATCTAACCTGCGACAAAGTCTTCAGTGAAAACACACGAATAACGATTAACGTATAACGTATAACTTCCCCGTCGCGCGTGACCTCCGACCTCCTTGGCGCGCCGAAGCTTTAGCGAAGGCGGCTGACCTCTGACCTCTAATCCCCGTCTCGCCCAACCTACCATCCAGACACCACTGATCAAATCAGCAACCCTTTTGAGGAGCATTTTATCTACCACTTTAGTAGGGCTTGACAAAATTTTCACAATCCGATATAGAATCTGGCACATAGCGATCCTGTTCCAGCGTGTATTTCGGCTGGGTTGTTTTGCGGCGAACATTCAAAATCAGGCAGAGATTTCACAAAAGAATGAGAAAGGGGGGGAAACATTACCATGGGCAAACGTCTCCTAACAGTTCTAGCGGTAATTGCGTTTTTGAGTGGGGTAGTTCTTTCAAGCCTGGGCGGAGCAGCCGATAAGCAAGAGGCGCCCGCCACGATCGAAATACTAGCTAAGCTTTGGACAAACCACACCAAGGGTCCGGTGAAGTTCGAGCACAAGAAACACCAAGACGACTACAAGATCAAATGCGACGACTGCCATCACGTGTACAAGGACGGCAAGAACACCTGGAAAGAGGGTGATAAAGTCGAAAAATGCATGGACTGTCACAATGAGCCCACAATTAAAGGCGAAAAAAAGCTGTCCGAGGACAAGAAAAAGCTCAACCTGAAACTCTCCATGCACACCAATTGCCAGGGTTGTCACAAAAAATTGAAGAAGAAAGACAAGAAGAAATACAAAAAGATCCCAACCACCTGTATCAAGTGTCACACAAAGAAGAAGAAGAAGAAGTAACTGCAAGGTGGAGACGTTTCTGACCACACCCAATCAGACGCCCCCTTGACAAAATGAACATAAAAAAGCCGGAGTCCAAATAGGCCTCCGGCTTTTCTTTCCTTAGCACTGGGGATTCTGGTATCCTAGTCTAGCCTACCAAGCGAAGTACAAACTGTATTCATCCGGCCTAAAACTCGAAATTGGTCCTTCGGACTCCCCACCCTCCGGGCGGGTCCACGGTTTCGAAGCACGAAGCACGAAATGGTTCGACAAGCCGTTCGACAGGCTCACGGTCCTGAGCAGAGTCGAAGGACTCACCACCCTTAGCCAGGTCGAAGGGCAAATTCGAAGCACTAATTCATCAATGTTAAAAACAGTGCTGTTTCAAACACCAAGCACGTAGTTTCGGTCATTTGGATTTAGAATTTTGGATTTGTTTCGGATTTCGGATTTAGATATTCGGATTTTCCACTTTCCCCTAGAAGAACTGGAATTTCGTGCAAAACCTAAGGGATTTTCGAAGAAGTTTAGATTTCTTCTACCGTTATGGCCTCAAAATCACAGACCTCGATACAACTCTCGCAGCCCAGACACTCATCCTCATCTACAGGCTCTGACCTACCTTCAACCAGTTGGTATACATCCACAGGACAGACGTCAACACATTCGCCACAGCCGGTGCATTTGTCTTTGTCCACAGTTACCTTCCACATCAGGAACTCCGGCTTTTTGTCTTCAATAAGATTCCGAAAAACTTTTCGCAAAAATTGCTATATCTCTTCAACCGTTATAGCGTCAGCTTCGCAGACCTCCACGCAGCTTTCACAACCTAGACACTCATCGGCATTCACCGGATCGGACTTGCCATCAACCATCTCGAACACATCCACTGGGCAAACGTCCACACATTCCTCGTCGCCATCGCACTTGTCCTTATCAACTTTTACTTCCCACATCTGCTGGTCACCTCCTCACGTGTTGAATTAAGTAATTTTTTAACGCTTATTCCCTTAGCTCCGCGTACTGTCGTTACTAGATTTCCATATCCACTTTTATTTACTAACCACGGAGACACGGACCCGCCCGCCTCGCCTGAGCGCTCGCGATGGCGGGCAG
>CBDVBC010000437.1:0-2096 GCA_965372125.1 Candidatus Hermodarchaeota archaeon
ATCGAACTGCTTCGCAACGTCTGTGAGTTCTATCATCTCCACAACCAACTCCGCATCCTACTCTGTAGCATGTTAACAGTAACATTGACCACGAACACAATCACCAATAAAATGATGGTCAACGCGATTCCAAGAAGTAATTCACCTCGCGTAGTTTCAAGGGTAATAGAGGTGGTTAGAACCCTCGTTAATCCTCTCAAATTTCCACCAATCATGAGGGCTACACCCAATTCAGCAATGGCCCTGTTGAAGCTTGCTGCAACTGCCAATAGGACACCACCAATCGATTCTTTCAACACTGCCAAGGAGGCTTCTGTATCGGATGCTCCTAGAGTGATCGCTAGGTCCATGATTTCGGGGTCGATGACCTCGATGGTACTTGTTGTGAAACTGACAGTTATTGGAGTAATCAACACTGCTTGCCCCAGAATCATTGCGAGAGGTGTGTATAGAAGATTAAGGAACCCAAGAGATCCTGATTGGGAAAACAATAGGTAAAGAAGCAAGCCGAGGGCCACAGCCGGTAGTCCCATCATAGCGTTGAAGAAGCCTATGATGACCCTTCTACCTCGGAAATGTTTCAAGCCTAACAGGATTCCAAGGGGTATGCTCCATAGAGCTGCGAGAAGAGTTGCTGCTCCGGAGACGCCGATGGCTCGCACCGCAATCTCCACAATCTCTGTTTCCACAGTCATGTTGACGAATCCTCCAAAAGACATCAAATACAAAGGTTTTACCTAGAAAAGTTTAGTGATACAACTCAGGGTGATCGTCTTGGTATTCAGCGGGACACTCAACGCCGTTGAAGTAGGCGTAGTCCTCAATCAATCGAGTCAGTGTGGGGTCAGTGTTTTGCACTAACAATTGAACTGCGGGGAAGAAGATGCTTCTATCATAGGTGGTCTTTCCGTAGTCAGCTAGAAGTTGTTGACCCTCGGTGGATACCAAGTATTTAATGAATGTGATGGCTGCATCAAATCTGGCTTGAGGATTATAGTTTTTTTTAACAGCGATAGCGCTGTACACATTAAGCATATCTGGAATTTGCTCAATCAGAACCTCGATGCTAATCAACCCGTCGGTATAGTATTTGAGGTAGGTTCCTATGTCTGTCAGGGTGTAGGCTTTTTTCTCGTCAGCGATTAGTAAGGTCTTCCCCATGCCAGTTCCCGATTCTATATACCAGTCTTCATTTCGAATCTCGTTCCAATCGAAACCAGCTTTACTCCATAGGTTTATTTCTTTAGTGTGAGTTCCGGAGTTGTCGCCCCTCGAAACCCAGACAACCTCACCTTCTCGTCCCGTGTCAACAATCCTGGTGAGAGCCTGGGTCAGGGTCGTCCCAGAAATGTTTGCCGAATCAGCAGAAAAACCTATAATCGAGAAGAAGTTGTACGCAATGATTTTCCGACAAACACCATACCCGTCTTCAAGGAAGACAAGTTCTTGTGATGGTGAATGCACTAAAATCATGTCGGCGTCGCCTCGCTTCGCGTTTTCGATCGCGATGCCCGTTCCCGCAGAAATGAAGTAAACGTCGATAACATAGCGCTCTTCAAATTGTGTCTCAATCATATCGAGTAGTCCGGTGTCGTATAGGCTGGTGGTGGTGGAGACCACGAGTTTGGTTCGTCCTTGTGCAAAGGGTCCGACTCCAAAAAAATAAGTCGTTCCCAGCACCGAGACAAAGACTGTAATGGCGATGACTGCGAACCAAACGCCTATCCCTTTATTCCTCACCACTCAAACACCCGTTATGTTTATCTATACATATCACTTTCCTTTTCCCCTTTATATAAGAATCTTAAAAACATTTCTCCCCTTTCCTTCAAAGTCGCGTAAGGAACCATAATTTTCTCTAAGAATGCAACAGGGTAAAATCAGATGGTATTAAGAGTTTTTAAAAAATCGTAAGGGAGACATCATAATCATCTAACCTCTAAATCGAACTCAAACATGAAAAATTGTAATTCAAATAGAAAACAAAAATATTCCATTGAAATTCCACTGTAAAACAACAACTTCAAACAACTCGAAAAAATACTCCAAAATCGCCGAATTAATTCCTATTAGTCCAAAATCGCCGAATAGGAATT
>CBDVBC010000438.1:0-2092 GCA_965372125.1 Candidatus Hermodarchaeota archaeon
GCTGCACTTTAGTGAAAGGGAGTGTAGATTGTGCCCTATTGTCAAGAATGTGGAGCGAAGGTAGCTGAGGATGTCCTCTTTTGTGACAGTTGTGTTTCTGATAGTTCTGACCAACAATCATATGGCCTCTGTAAGGGCCAAATTGATGGAATTATGGACTCACACAAGCTATTTGGGCTCACAGGTTTTCGCATCATTCTTATTGGAATGTATATCCTCTCCTCAGGTGTCGTGGGTTTGTTCGTACCACCCACTATTGCTATTCCGTTAACAGGATGGTGTATTACTCCTCTGTGGTTTGAATGGTATGTTTTTTCAACAATTATTCTACTTCTCACTGGCGCAATGCTCCTTGTTCTGGGATTACAAGTATGGCCAGCTGGTAAGCGGAAAATCGTGAAGGCAGGAGACACTTAAAAAAATCGTCTAGCTCCTTCAACTTTGTGAAAGGGAGTGTTGGCTGTACCCTATTGTAGAGAATGTGGAGCTCAAGTAGCTGAAGATACTCTCTTCTGTGATGCCTGTGGCCGTGAAATCGCTGAGCAGTGGTTCTGTAAAGAGTGTGGGCGGCAAATCTCCGAGGAACAGTACAAGACCGCTAAGGGCTATTGTGGCATCTGTGAACCGAAAGTCAAAGAAACTCCTAGAAAACAAGCCATAAAACTCGCTATTTCTGGACTGTACTCTACCATGGCTGGTGTAGCGTCACTCTCGCTAACCATTGCGAACCTAGTTGCCACACCACTATGGATGAACAGTTCAACCCAACTTCTAGGGTTTAGTGGGCTCGTTTACCTAACCCTCGGCGTATTCCTGTTGGCTCTTTATTATCTAGAATCTAACAACAGAATGAGAATACGAAATAGAACCGTGAATACTTTTCTTGTGGGAATAATAGTCTTTTCTGTAGGTACGGTTGTCTATATTTTAACAGTATATGCTTTTCTACCTATTTCCGGTTTGTTTCTTGGGCTGGCATTCTGGTTGGCTGGTTGTTTTGTGATTGTTATTGGCACATTGTTTCTCAAAGCAGAAAGTTTGGTAATCGTGAAACGATGAACAGCAGTTACTAGATGGAGGGACGCTTAGGTCTCTCCTGATGTATGCTCTTCCTCCTCCTTGAGGAGTTCCAGGTGTTGGCTGTTTGAGGGTTCAGCGAGGAATCTTTGGAACCTTCGCTCCACAGTGACAAGATGGGGGAACTTGTGAGGGCCGAGAGTCTCAACGTTGAAAGAGGCTGCCGCAGCTGCAAAGTAGGCTGACCACAGGGGGCGTTTGGTCCTCTCGTATCCCACGATGAAGGCAATCGAGAATACGTCGCCACAGCCAGTGTGGTCGACAACCCGATAGGGGGCAACCGGAGGTATGTGTTGGAGTGTGTCGCCACGGTAGAGATAGGCACCGCGGTCTCCGTCGGTTATTAGAAGAATGGCCTGTGATTGCTTGAAGGCGCTGTGAGCTGCTTGCTCAAGGTCTGTTTCCCCGGTGAGATGACGGATTTCATCCATGTCTGCTTTGAGCACGTCGATGTTAGCTGCCACCTTGGAGAATTTTTCCCAGGGGCAGGCTTCCACGTTGTTGTTTCGTTGAGTATTCCGTCGCCGGACGAATCCTTGCACGTCCACCGACACCTGTATATGGTGTAGTTTGGCAGAAGTGATTATTTTCGAGTTGACCTCTCGGAGGACTGGGCTGATGTGCATCCAGTTAGTCCTCCAGTAGGTGGGGGGAATGTCTCTGGTATTGATCTTCTCAGCTATCTTGGGAACCTGCTGAGTTCGTCGCCCTTCCTTATCGTAAGTGTTAACAAAGCGTGTTGTGCAGCGTCCTCGGCGTAGCCCCGCAAGGTCCATCCCTGCTTCAGCAAGTCGCTTGAGATAAGCAACTGGGAAGTCCTTACCTACGACTGTGACAAGGCCTACGCGTTGTAGCCCTAGCCTTCGCGCTGCCATTGCATAGGCGGGGGGGCCACCAAGAACTATCCCCTTATTTTCGGGGGTTATCCTCTCGTCAATGGCAATGTGACCAACAACTACTAGATCGTAGTCCTGCTGCTTCTCTGATATGTTGATGTCGTTTGATTTCTCCACTC
>CBDVBC010000439.1:0-2086 GCA_965372125.1 Candidatus Hermodarchaeota archaeon
CAACTCCATTGCTCCCACACATCTGAGCATCCGAGAACGGGGAAAGGATTAGTGCCGCTTTGTGCCGAGGCCGCGCCTGCGAAATGCGCCGGAGAGATTCCCATGATAGAAGCCCAACGGTCAATTGCTAATAGTGTTGGCCTTGATGCTCTAGGCATTGATTATCCTTTCAAGTACTATTGCCCCCGCGCTTAGTGCGAAGGGGAGGGATGCCATCACCACGATAGAAGGGTATGAAGTGTATAAGATGGCGATGGCGATCCCAATCCATACGCTCATGCAAAAAACGCACATGAACGCTTGCGCCACAACGTTCTTACCGAAGAACAAGCCCGATGCTTGATCATGGCGCACACCGACGAGATGACGGAATTTGCCGAATACATCCCAAGGACCGTCATCCTCAGGATCTACCAATAAGCTCGACAATCTCCATGTTGCGAACATCAGTATCACGATGTCTAAAACTTCCATCAATCTCCCTAAAAACACAAAAGGACTGACATCCCTGCCAGTCCGACAAGCTAAGATTTGGTATTTAGTTATTGAATTTAAGGTGGGTCAGGCGCTACTCTGACTATCTCACTTGACCGTTGGAGCCTATGCCAGAGGCCTCTGACATTACTCTCGTTTCCTTCGGTGAACCGCGATGGTGGATGCCTCACCGAGAGCGCGTGTCTGCTTTCCACGCCGCCACCCTAAATTAACCCATTAGATTAATCGCTTCAATTATTGCCTTTGCTCTGACTTCTCCAATGCCCGAATACTTTTTCAAACCCGGAACGCCTAATTCTAAAATTTGCGTCTTTGTAGAAATTCCATCATTCTTCAACAAAAGCGCATTTTCGGCTGAAATCCCCGGAAGTAATTGTAGGTCTAGTTCATCACGTAGAGCAACAGGAACCCTTGCTTCCCTTACAATTGTCTCTGGAATTGGAGGGGGTTGATTAGGTCGTTGTGGGGGAGCATATACACCACCTCCCGCTGTCTCCATCTCTTGAAACAAGTGAGATACTTCAGCATCACGTTTGTGAACCAAGAATATCTCGCCGCCTTTTCTAAAACCGTAATCGATGATATATCCATCACCGATGTTTTTCATCCCGAGTCTCATTCCCGCAACGTCAAGCATTTCTGGAAATCTAAACTGACCTGAGACTTGATGTGTTCCTTGATTCGGGTGGATATATTTAACTCTTACAAAATCTTGATCACTCACTTTTGCACTCGTTTGTTGTTGAGGTTGTCCTTGCGCTTGAACCACGCCCGATATTCTGTGTCGCTGTCCTGATCGTGCCGCGGCTTGAACAACTGGAGCTGATTTCTTTCCTGCATTAGAACGTCCTTTTCCGCAATTGCACATTACAGTTTCAATCTCCTTGTACTTATCCTCTAAGTATTCTACAATCTTAGGCATTGCATGTAAACCTTCTTGCCGCCTTAATCCGGTATCGAAGCGATAAACCACGAGTTCTTCAGCCAGTCTAACATAGCATTTCCCGGCTCTAGCCATGCGCCAATGGTAGTCAACGTCCTCCCACGATGTCATGCTTTCATCGAACCCGCCTATCTCCTCGTGCCATGCTTTAGGTATCAAACAGGTAACAAGATTCCAGACATAGAAAGGCATGTCCGCATTACCAGTATATTTAGGTTGTTGTTGAGCAAGTTTACAATCATAATCAGCCGATCTAAATCCAATAACTGCTTCACCAGTTTCTTCATCCCACTGATAAAGATTTTCTCTCAGGTGCGGGGCAAGTTCGTCGGGATCTTTGACTGTCGCTTTTCCTACATAATCCGTGTAGATAATCGCTTCATCTACATTCCACGCCTGAAGCATTCGCATCAACGCATCAGGATAGAACCAGTCATCGGCATCTAAGAACACAAGGAACGAGGATCTGGAAAACATCGCCCCTAGATTACGTGCCGCTCCCGCTCCTGAATTTTCCTCAAGCGCCAACCACATCACATAGGGGTAAGACTTTCTGATTTCTTTAGGGATTGAAGTCCCATCAGCAACAACGATAACTTCCCATTTCCTGAAGGTCTGCGCGTCTAAGCTATCCAAAGCATTAGTAAC
>CBDVBC010000440.1:0-2081 GCA_965372125.1 Candidatus Hermodarchaeota archaeon
TGGGATGTAGGATCCTGCAACGAATCGGTTGATCAGGGTTGTTTTGCCGACCCCTCCGTCCCCTAGCATTATCAGCTTTAGTATTGCCTTGCGCTCTGCGTTTGGTTCAGTCGGGTATCCTGAGCCTCCACTCAATCCAGGTCACCAGGGTCGTACAGAATAACTTGATTTTCCTGTCCTACTAGATAGATGTAGAGGCGTGACTAATACGTTTTGGTGTTGGGGTAGGGGATAGAAAGTGCTATTTTCTGGCGATTCGGTTGGCTATGAGGGCTGCTATGGCGCCGGCTCCTACGCCGTTATCGATGTTCACGACTGCCATCCCGAGGGAGCAGGACTGCAGCATCGAGATCAAGGCGCCTAGCCCTTCAGCGCCGAGCCCGTAGCCTGTTGAGATGGGGAGCCCGATTACCGGGATGTCTATCAGACCCGTGACCAGGGACGGAAGAGCCCCTTCCATTCCTGCTGCTACGATGAGTACTTCGATTCCTTTCCCGATCATCTCGGTGAGTTCGGGGAATAGGCGGTGGACGCCTGCGATTCCCACATCGTGGGCTGTGTAGACTTCGCAGCCCATCTGCTCTGCCATGACCCGGGCCTGCTCTGCTACCCGGCGGTCGGAGGTGCCAGCAGCCACGATGCCCACTTTCCCTCCGGTTCGGGTCGGCTTGTAATCTTTGTAGCGTACTACTGCGATGGAGCCGTCGCCGAACACTTCGAGGATGATGGTCTTGTCTAGTTTTTTCCGGAGTGCCTTTTCCTGCTCCGGTGATAGGTGGCTGATTAGGAGGCTGGATTTCTCCTTCATGGCGTGGGTGACGATTTGGATGATGTCCTCCTCAGTTTTGTGTCGTGCCCACACAACCTCTGGGATACCCTTCCGGGTTTCTCTGTGAGCATCAAGTTTAGCTAGGCGCCCGATTTCGATGATGTTGAAGAGGCGCAGCTTCATCTCAGCCTCATCCACTGTAAACTTGCCTTGGGCGAGTTGCTCCAATACATCCCGTAACTCAGTCATTTTACACACCACTGCTCTTCCTTAGAAGAAGTATCAGATTAAATATCCAATGGTGTTTAAGTGGGGTTGACGATTTGGGTGAAAAATTGTGGGTTCGCGGGTCTTGGTAATTGACGCTCAGATGGCGGGCATCGCAGGAGACATGTTCGTTGCAGCGCTAATCGATTTAGGGGCTGAAGCTGGTGCTGTTGTTGCGGCGATGGAGGCCTCTGCCCGTTATGTGCCCGATGTTAGGAGTGTCCGTGTTACTCCTAAACCTGTGGAGCGTAGCCACATTGGTGGTTTGTACCTTGATGTGCAGATAGACGAGTCCTATAAGACCCGGTCCGGCAGTGTCCTCCTTGAGGCAGTAAAAGCGATGACAAAGGATCTGAAGCTCTCTTCGGGGGCTTCCGCCTATGCTCAAAGAGCAATCAACTTTCTTGTTCAGGCTGAGGCATCAGTCCACCGTCATACTCCAGAAAACGTGCACTTGCATGCGGCAGGATCGGTAGACACTGTGGCAGATATTGTCGGTGCTGCGGCAGCTCTGGACTCGCTCAAACTAGCTGACCCCAAAACGACTTCTTACCATTCGCTTCCCATTGCCGTTGGTGGAGGAACCTTCCCTAGTAGCCATGGGCGGCTTGCAGCCCCGGGTCCTGCTGTGATGAGGATTTGTACTGAAGCGGGGCTACTTTTCAAGGGGGGTCCCTTGGAACGGGAATTGGCAACACCAACTGGCGTCTCACTGGTGGCTGCTCTTACTCCAATTTCGACTCCTGTATATCCTGCTCTTCGCCCTCTTTCAGTTGGTTACGGAGCAGGCACTGCCGAATTAGAGGATGTACCCAACTTACTTCGAATGGTAATGGGTGAATCGATTACCACCCGACTGCTGCTCCAAGACCGAGTTTTGGTTATCGAGACCAATGTTGATGATGTCTCAGGGGAGACGTTGGGTTTTGTAATTGAGCAGCTAATGGCAGCAGGTGCTAGAGATGTTACAATCCTTCCCACTGTGACGAAGAAGAGCCGCCCCGGTCACCTGATATCGGTGATCGCTTCTCCTGAGGATGAAGTG
>CBDVBC010000441.1:0-2079 GCA_965372125.1 Candidatus Hermodarchaeota archaeon
GTATGTCCACATATTCTCGTCGTTTTCGAGGGCGCGGTCCTCGGAGTTCTAGAGGAGCACCTTCAGTTGACGCGGCAGCAATGCTAACCGAACTCCGCCAGCTCCTAGGCGACCAAAAGTACCGGGAGAGCGTCCTCTACGCCTTTCGGATGTTCGAAACGATTGTGCAAGGTAAGCTAGGTATCTTCCGGGAACCCAATATGACGCTACGGGAATACGCTAACCTTACCACCGCTCAAGGCGGATTAGATACAACTAGCATGCAGGTCTTCATTCGAGGAGTAGAAGAAGCAAAGTTCAGTGACCATCAAATCACCTACCAAACATGCTTGACGACGTTAAACGCATTTGCTAATAATTATAATGTCCTAACCGGAGGCTCTCTCCGCTTTGTTACGAGTCAGGAGACGCCTTCATGAGATGTAGCAATGAGCTAATTGGGGGCAACTTGTAGTTGTCAGAGAGCAGTGATGAAAGTTCTGGTCCGCCAACAGCAGAAGTGAAGAAGAAAGGCAAAAACAGTACAATTATCGTGTTTTGCTTTGTGTTCATCATTGCGTGGATGCCTCTAGTCATCAGTCTTACTGGTGTCGGCGACGTTGATACTATTAGCTACTCCATATACAGCGAAGGGTACAATGGCTGCTCCGAGCTAAGGACTACACTCCAGGAAACAGGAGGATTTGATGTACACCCTTTGATCAGCTCGCTAAGTGTGGTTAACGGTATTAACCGAAATAGCGTCCTCTGCGTTTTAGGCCCGACCCTCGACTTCTCTATCATTGAGGCTTCCGCGCTCATCGACTTCTTTATGAGCGGATCCTGCCTTATCATCGCCGACGATTTCGGCAGCGGAAACCGGATTCTGGATAACCTAGCACTTCTTCTCCCTTCAGATAGTTTCCCATCAGACCCGTCCTTGTTCACTAGAATTTCTGCTATACGCTTTGAGCAGCGTCTTCTCCTAGACGCAGGATCAAATGATGATGGAAAGCCTCTGCTACCAGCAATTACCAGCTTTAATGATGGTGGTGCAATTTTCCAAACAACTCAAAGAGTGGTGATGAACTACGCGACTGGAATCTCAGGCATCGGAGGGAACTTCACCGTAATCGCCTCCTCGTCCACTAACTCTTGGGTTACCTCTGATTGGAGCAATCCTGCATATGACCCCGGAAGAGGTGACACTGCAGGACCCTTCACATTAATTGGAATGTTAAGAGTCGCTAATGGGATAATAGTGCTTGTTAGTGACCCAAGCATCTTCATTAACGATATGATTAATCGTGCCGACAACCAAAGCTTCGCATTGGAATTATTCACTTACCTTGCCGAGCAGACAAATACGAACACAATCATCATCGACCATAACCACTTGTCATGGAGTCCTTTCTCACCAGTGCTGTACGTTGGTTTGGTACTCGGTCAGATAACCTATTTGTCAACAAACTGGCTGCTAGCCCCTCTGGCACCGATAATGGCGATCTGGATGGTCAGAAAATGGATAACCTTTGGGCGACCGAAGGAGGAGGAGCCGAGCGAGATCTACAGACTTCGAGGCCAGACCGCATTCAGAGCCGAACTAAGTCATTACATGAGCAGCCAACGATATGATGATGCTATCCAAATCATGTTTACTCAGTTAAAGCGAGAACTTGTACGGCGGCACAGCCTTCGCGGGTTCGACATCACAAGACTTCTCGCTGCGAGGTCAGGCTCTCTCCCAGAACGGGAACTAGCCCTCCTGAAAAGCGACTTAGAAGCCTTGGAGAGAGCAACAGGAGAAAGGCGTCGTTTAGACAAAACCACCTTCCTTGAATTATTCTGGAGATTAAAGCGGCTGAAAGAAGCATGAGAACGAGTAGATTTCAAATAATAAGAACTAATATTCAACGAGAAACCACAAATAATATACCAGAAGTTTTAGAGTGCTGATTAGGAAAGCAAAATAGGATATGAGAACATGAGCGATCAACCATCAACCCCAACCCCCCCTCCACCAGCCGAGCCTGCACCCCCACCAGTACAACAATCTGTATTGACAATAGCAGAGGTTCGTAATCACGCCACACAAATACT
>CBDVBC010000442.1:0-2075 GCA_965372125.1 Candidatus Hermodarchaeota archaeon
GACTCATTGAGGTTGGCGCTCATGCAGTAAAGATTGAGGGAAATTTCCCAAAGATTGTAACAACTTTACTGGAACACGAAATACCCGTGATGGGCCATGTTGGGCACCTTCCTCAGACTTCTGAGCGGGTTCGAGTCCAAGGTAAAAGACCGGAGCAAGCCGATCAAATATGGCGTGATGCTTTACAATTGGATAAGCTTGGAGTCTTTGGAATGGTAGTAGAACTAGTTCCTCAATGGCTAGCTCGAAAGATTACATTAGATGTGAAGTCTCCGACAATCGGGATTGGAGCAAGTAAACACTGCGATGGACAGGTTCTAGTTACTAATGATTTGCTAGGCATAGATGTGGATTTCAAACCTAAATTCGTGAAGCAGTACGCAAATCTCCACGAGACAATCGTCGAAGCGATACAACGATTCATAAAAGAGGTTAAGACCTGCACCTATCCAGATAGACGCCATACCTACCACTAACTTGGTGACCGAACTGATTGAAGAAGGGGTATCTAGAAAAATTCTGCTGCGGGAACTTAAGGCAAAGCTAGGTAAGGATTTAACCTACGAATCAGGCAGAATCCTGGGCTCTATGTGTACAAAACCTCATACTTTTGCTGCTCAAGTTTATCGACAATACATCGAAAAGAATCTTGGTGACCCGGGGCTATTTCCCGCTACTCAACAAATCGAGCGAGAAACCATTCAGATGTTGGGATCCCTTCTCGGAAACCCTAATGTTGCTGGGCACATCGTTACAGGTGGAACCGAAGCAAACATACTTGCTATCTGGGCTGCACGCAATCTCCAAAAAGCACGGCAAGGCGATTTTATTGTGCCAGCTTCTGCACATCATTCTTTTGACAAGGCAGCGGATTTGCTTGGATGCAAACTTGTTCGAGTACGCTTAAACGACGCCTTTCAAGTTGACCCATCGGCTATTAGAGATGCCATTAGCCCACGAACCTTTGCTATTGTCGGAATCGCAGGGACCACCGAGCTTGGAGTAGTAGACCCCATCACCGAGCTAGCCGAAATTGCAGAAAAACATAATCTCCATCTTCACATTGATGCAGCCTTCGGGGGTTTTGTTATCCCCTTCTTAGAGACAGGTGGAAAAGAATATCTAGAGTTTGACTTTCGTCTTTCAGGTGTCTCCTCAATAACAATGGATCCCCATAAAATGGGTATGTGTCCGATTCCTGCTGGCGGGATTTTCTTTAGAGATAAAGAAATGGCTTCTGCTATTAGCACCAACTTCACCTACCTTTGCGGCGGCGAAACTGTTCACCAAACCATTGTTGGTACACGTTCAGGTGCAGCAGCCCTTGCTACTTGGGGGATGCTTAAGCATCTAGGTCGCAAGGGATACCGAAGGATAGTGAAGCGCTGCATGAAGTTAACTCATCAACTTGTTGCAGGGATTGAGGAAATAAAAGGGATAGAGATAGTAATAGCACCAACAATGAATGTCGTAGGAGTCAAATCAGACGTCTTAGACATTGAGATACTAGCCCAGAAGGTACGAGAGATGAAGTGGGCAATCGCACTCTTCCCAAAACACATACGTGTTGTTGTCATGCCGCATGTCAAAGCATCACATATACATAGCTTCTTGGAGGATCTGAGAAACATTACAGAAACACTCAGTAGGTGAGGAATATGATGCCAAGTATACCACATCCGTCGAAAGACATCAAGGAGAGCCTCGGAACAGAACTCCGTGGAAAAGTCATCGTGCTATGCATAACTGGTAGCGTAGCGGCGGTTCATTGCCCCGAAATAGCTAGAAAACTAATGCGTCACGGAGCAGAGGTTTACGCAGTGTTCTCCGATGCTGCCCAAACAATCATCCACCCCTATTTAATGGAATGGGCAACCGGCAACCCAGTTGTTACAGAGTTGACTGGTAAGATTGAACACGTTGCACTATCGGGTAATCACAGCAATAAAGCTGACCTTGTTCTTATTGCTCCAGCGACAGCCAATACCATTTCGAAAATAGCCATGGCAATTGATGACACTCCCGTGACATCAACGGTAACAACTGCTTTCGGCTCTGGGATACCAATCATGGTT
>CBDVBC010000443.1:0-2054 GCA_965372125.1 Candidatus Hermodarchaeota archaeon
CCTGCCAGAATTGGAAGTTCAGCACGTTCAGCAGTTTGTCGGGTGGGTCCAACGGCTGCAATCTCTAAACCGAAGAGATGAGTTGTACGCGCCATAATTACTCCAGGTAACTTTGCTTGTCCACCGGCAGCGTTGATGCCTGCGACTTCGCCTTGGCGTAAAGCGATGCTACCCAACCCAGAAACCATTGTTTGCCCAGTTACCAGGTCAAGGTGCTCCGCACAGTCACCTGCTGCATAAACGTCAGGGGCACTCGTAGCCATCCTTTCATCTACCACGATCCCCCGGTTAACCTTTATCCCAGCATCAGCGGCAAGCTCGGTGTTTGATCGTACCCCAGTCGCAACAACTACTATGTCAGCGGGTACCTCCTCAGCCTCACCTGATGCACGTTGTTCAACTCGAACTTTTCCTGGAAGCACCGCCTTGGCCGCCGTACCAAGCTTAACAGTAATCCCCTCTGCTTCCATTCGTTCAACGACTTCCCCAGCAAAGTCAGCGTCGATCATGGCGGGTAGTACAGAATCAAGAAATTCGATAACAGTGACGTGAAGCCCAAGGGAGTGCAGGGACTCTGCGGTCTCCATCCCAACCAAACCAGCTCCGATTATTGCGACGCTCATACCCCGTTTCGCAGCCGCTTGGACTGCTCGCGCATCATCTAGGGTATGCATACGGTGTACATGGGATGAATCTAATCCTTCAATAGGCGGTGCACTGGGTCGGGACCCGGTTGCTATGACTAAGGAATCATAAGAGAGGGTTTCAGCTGTACCGCTGGGCCCTTCGATTTGTACCGTCTTTGATTTCACATCAATCTTTGTGGCTCGGGTATTCAATTGCAAGTCTGCGCCTACGAGCCTGCCTTCATAGAAATCTGGTGGATGAATGACAAGATCGTCAATCTTTGGTATCGTCTTATTAACAGCGTAAGGAAGTCCACAGCGACTGTACTCGGGAACTGCTTCATCCTGTAAGAGAGTGATAGAGGCGTCGCGGCTAGTTTTACGAGCCTTCAGCGTGGCAGCTGCACCAGCTGTTCCGCATCCAATAATTATGATACGCTTTGTCATCTAAAACACATCAAGAAAGTGATATATCCCTTGGGATACTGTTTAGACAAAAAAGTTATCCGGTACCGTGAGGTTTCATCCTTAAGATGTTTTGATAATCAAGGGGTATATCCTATGTTCGTCACTAAAGTAGCTTCGTTTTTACATACTGATCCACAATGTTTAGAACATACACTGGGAACAGAATTGGTTGCAGCGCTGAGATTGTTACAAGGACAAGTTCCGGAGCATACACGCTTCTCGTATATTTCTCGGATGTATCTGCCTTTCTTCCTAGTTCACGCCACACCTGGCCAGAGTTTGCTGATAAGTGGGATAAGCTCATCAGACAAGGAGATCAGGCATGCAGCTCCCCCAACCTATTCGGAGATTCAAACAAGACTACGTATTGTTCACAAACTAGAAAACGTGCCCGAAATCCTAAGAGGTATATTAGAGAGAATTCAAACAAAACCAGACGAGTCGATAGTTCTCCGCAACGTTATTCAACCAACCATAGTTGAAAGCATACAGCAGCTCATCAACCCCTCCCTCAATGAACCCGGAAATGAGGAAATAGCTGATTCCATTCTTTCCACAGCAGAGATTCATGATATGGGCAGTAGTTTTCGAGTCGAACTTACTCGAATAGAAAAGACGATGAAGGAAATAAAGGAATCTTTAGTTCGTATCGACGGGTATTCAGAGGAACAACTACGCCTCCTGGATGAGCAGCGCCAAGCACTGCATCGCGCTACCCTAGGCCATATTCTCCCAGCACCTAAAGATGCGGCTTCAATTGGCACTGTTGTCGATGAGGCAACAAGCACTTTAGAAGAGGAGAAGCAGCAAATTTCACAGAGGGTTTCTCAGATTCTTGGTGGTCTTGCAGAAACTCTCAAGTTTTCAGCTGAACAATGTAATCGCTTGATTAATGAAATACGAGCTAAACCCTCCGAGCTAGAGCGTGTTCTTGTCGAAGTGAAGAATCAGCTGATTAGA
>CBDVBC010000444.1:0-2051 GCA_965372125.1 Candidatus Hermodarchaeota archaeon
GTGCCTTCGACGTAGTACTCTCGTGCGTGTCCAAGTTGGAGCCAAGCGGTTGCTTCTCCTGTCACAGAAGTTAGTCCGTAAGAGACTTCATCGATGTAATCATCAAGATTATTGATGGATGATGCTTCTACCTGCGCTTGTGTGAATGTATGTGTCTTGTCAGTGAACTCGACTAGAATCACAAGGAGATGTTTATTGCCAAAGGCGTCTCTGGGGGTGTACCTCTGTTGATTGGGTGCTGGGCCATCGAGTCCCAAGCGCGAAACACATGGCGATGAGAAGGCTTCTTGTCTATCCATCTCGACCTCTGAAGGAAGGATTCCAAAGGGAATACTAGGCACTGATGCGAATAGAATAGTGAATATTAGCAGAGCCACAGACAAGACCCGATTATCGGAAAGAGATTTTTTCAATGTATTTCAACACTCCGAATGCCATATTATCCTGGTAATGGGAACTAATCCTTTGATTGGAGGAGGAATGCATTTGGAAAACGCGTTTCACATTAAATTCCTTAAAATCAGGAGATAAACTTTCGCCTCTTAGTACAGAAGTGCCCCAGATTTTACGAAGAATTCAACGAAACCCATTTCGCTTCTTTTAGCGTTTTAGTCGCTCTAAACCTTGTTTATGCATTAGTAGAGCTAGAGAATTGAAACACTCTGTAACTTGCTGTCCGGTCTTCGCGGAGGTCTCAATGTAGGAGTGAAGCCCCAGATCCTTTGCCATTTTGCTCGCTTCCTCCTTCGAAACCTTTCTTCTTTTCTCCAAATCCGCTTTATTCCCAAGCAGAATAAGAATCGGATCTATATCGACAGCCTCGCGCACTGCCTTCACCCAGTCAGGCACCGCTTCTAGAGTTTGTGGACGGGTTAAATCAAAGGCTACAATTCCCCCTCCTGCCCCCTGACAGTATCGGGTTCGTAATTCCACAAAGATTTCCTGTCCAGCAAGGTCCCAGATTAGTAGTTTGAAAAGATTATCTTCAAGCTGTGTATCGAATGTGCTGATGTCAATCCCTAGTGTTTTATGGTAATCTCTCTCAAACTTCCCAGTGACATATTTCGTCACTAGGCTGGTCTTGCCCACTGCGGCCTCACCTAAGGTCACGATCTTATAGACGGCTGTGAATCGACGTTCTTCTTCAGGTATACTTCTGCTCACGACTCAATCCTCCAACAATTTCAAGGTTTCTTCACGGGAGAGAGTATATCAATCTTTTGAGCGGTAATAGTATAAGAATTGTTACTATACTCCTTATTTTTTCCTGAGGGTGTTGGCGAGCTGAGTTTCAAGTTCCTCAAATCGTTTCAATAGGGTTCGTCCAAGTGCAGTGAGGGCGGTGCCGCCGGTTCCAGCGCGGTGCCCTCTCCGCTTCTCAACTATTGAAGCACCTAGCCGCTCCTCCACCTTTTGTAGATACCCCCATGCAAAGCGATAGGAAGGGGGACCTGCTTCACCTAGTTCCTCTGGTGGGAGTGATTGTAATGCTTGGCTAATCGAGCCATGTTCTTCAATTGATCGTAACAGCAGTGCGCCTCCCTTACCCAGGATTGTCATTCCATCAAGTTCGAGCCATAGCTTAAACCGTGGTCTGAGTCTCTCTAAAAGCTCCTTGTTCTCAGCCAAAATAAAACACCAACTAGACAACTCCCGCTCTTCTATTGGGCGGTTGCCGCCTGAAATAGTCTTTGTTGAAGGCTGAGTGTTTTATTGCTAACATTCTTTAGTAGAGCTACCCTCAAACTTATGAAAAGAGATGAGTTGAATTAAAGGATGTCATCGGTGAATGTGCCTTGGAAAGTGCGATGCGCCCTCCTCGCCCTTCTCACCGACGAATTCGTTGTCAGGTTGTGCCGCCGTCTCCCAAGTCGAAAAAACATCGTCCTGCACATCACCGGTACCTATCATTCTACCGGGCGTACATTAGATGTAGTTGCAAAATGGTTCCAACATCCGGGTATCGCTAACGAAGCACAGGTTCTAATTGATGCCTATATGCGTCGGATATCTGTACCTTGCATCATCGGTAGCACATCACATGTCCTCCT
>CBDVBC010000445.1:0-2042 GCA_965372125.1 Candidatus Hermodarchaeota archaeon
GACGTGCTCAACCGGGAGATCCGCCGGGTCCATCAGCCCATCCAGGCCAACGCCCGGGGTGCAGCCTTCATAGCAGCTGTTGGCCTCGGCTTCATCACCTTCGATGACATCCCCAAGCTCATCCGCATCGCCAAGACCTTCAAGCCCAACCCCGACCACCGCAGACACTACGATGCGCTGTTCGAGGAGTACGTCAAAATATACGAGCAGAACAAGGACATGTACAGACGACTCAACCAGATGTCTCCAATAAGATAGAATTCTCCTACGACTGGTTCTTAAGAGGGGGGATAGCCTTAAGTATTAAAATGAATCATTTTAATACGAGGTTACCAGTTTGGCTGTCACTGTCACAACAAGAATCGATGAAAAGCTCGCCAAGACCATTGACAAAATCGCGAAGACAGAGGGCATGGACCGATCTACGGTCATTCGACGCTTCCTCTCCAGCGCTGTTAAGGAATGGCTGATTGAGCAGAGCTTGGTGATGTATGCTGCTGGGAAACTTACTCTGTGGCAAGCTGCTCACCGATGTGGGCTCTCGCTGTGGGAGGCTGTGGAGGAAGTTCGCAGGCGGGAGGTTCGTCTTCCCTACTCACTTGAAGAGCTGAAAGAGGATCTGAAGGGACTCTGAATGCCCAGCATCGTCGCCAATGCAACCCCGCTAATATATCTTGCCAAACTTGGCAGGCTCACTCTGCTGAAGCAGCTGTTCGGAGAGGTCATCAGTCCCGAAGAGGTCAGAGTCGAGGTAATCGATAAAGGAAAAGGGCTAGGGAAACCAGACGCATACATTGTGGAGAAAGCAGTCGAGGAGGGTTGGCTGAAAATCTTGAAAGCCACACCCATCAAGGTTCCCTTTGACCTTGAGCAAGGAGAGACAGCTGCCCTCTCGCTGGCCAAACAACAGGGTTTAGATATCCTGCTAGACGAGGTCTCAGCTAGGACCGCGGCGCGGCTGCTGGACGTAACGCCCCGGGGCACCATCTTTGTACTGCTGAGCGCCCTGAAAAGGAAGATGATAACTCTCAACGAGTTCTTGGAACTCCTGAGCCACCTCGTCCAACACGGATTCAGGCTAAAAGAGGAGGTCTACCTTGAAGCCATCAGAAAGGCACAAGAAATCGTCGACTGAAGCCAACCCCCTGTCTTCCCTTTTCAAGTCCTAGCTTCTCTGCTTCGCAAGGGCGGATAAAAGCCTGGTCCTATCGAAGTAAACCTCGTTGCGCGTGACCTTCTCACCATCCCATTCGACGATGTCTAAGCCGTACTCGGTGATCTCTTCTGACCCGACTGGGATGGTGGCTCGCCACTTCAGGGTGAAGCCGCGCTCTGTGGGAAAGACCTCCACAGCCTCCCACACCCAGTCAGGATTAGCGGCAAGCAGTTTCTCAAAGTATGGGCGCATCTCAGCGTGCCCCCGGAGCCCCTGTGGTCTAGCTGGGTCCAGGTAGAAGGCATCCTCTGCATAGAACCCGAGGAGGGCTTCCGGGTTATTACCAGTCCACGCTGGCAGAAACCGTCGGCAGAACTCAAGGATACTAGCTTCGTCTCGCATAACAAATCCTCCAACCAACATCTATGAATAAACAAAACCTACTCCTACTATGAGCAGGTCGTGGCATAAATCTTTTTGATAAGGTCGCTTATCAGACTCTAAGGTGGCGGTTCATGATTGTTGTAGTTTCCGATGTACATCTTGGCTACTCAGGTGCCGATGCAGACTTCCTAGAGTTCATCAAATCCTTCCTCGTGAAGGAAAGAGTAGACCATCTGGTTCTGGCAGGGGATATCATCGATTTCTGGCGACGCTCCATCGACAACGTCCTAGACGAGAGCAGGCAAATCTGCTTAGCGCTAGAGAAGCTAACTCGGAAGACGACGGTGCATTACATCTGCGGGAACCATGACATCATCGCCTCCAAGGTCCTGAAGAAGACCTACAAGCGGTTCAAATACACAGCTACGAAGCGAGACGGCATAGGTCCAAAACCTCTAGTCCTCCGTGAAGGTCCCTACAAGTATCGGTTCGTCCATGGCTA
>CBDVBC010000446.1:0-2039 GCA_965372125.1 Candidatus Hermodarchaeota archaeon
ATTAGAAATAACGGCTACTCGTTCAGGTCGTTCAATTACTAACAAGGAAAAGCGAGCGGCAATCAGACAAGAAGCAACCAGACGCGGAGTAAGAATCGTTGAACGAGAACTTCAATTGAATCCTAAAGATAGAGTTTACAAACACATTATTCCCCTGTTACCTGAAATTAACTTGTTCAAATCAGAAGTACAAACTGATGTTGAAGGAACTTGGTTTCAAAGAGAATTCAGACCTCTAATTGAGCCAGCTGTAAGTCAAAGTATTGTTAGCCAAGCAAAGGATCAACTGAGAGAGACAATTCGTGCATCTTTGCAGAAAGAACTTGACAAAGTCTTTGTGTACTTTCAACAGCACACTGATTCTTTTGATGGACTAATTGCTGAGCCAAAAATCTCATGGGATAAAGCAGTTAGAATACAAGTTTTAGGGAGAGATAATCAAGGAGTTGCAAAAGGGCTAGAGAAGCGGGGAAGCGGGATACGGAGAGTTCTAATGGTTTCCTTCTTTCGATACTTAGTTGAAAGGAAGCGTAGGAACGGTAAACCTTGGATTTTTGCCATCGAGGAGCCTGAAAACTGTTTGCACCCAAGCCTTCAACGCGAGTTGGTTGAGTCTTTCCAACAATTAGCTGATGCCGGATACCAGATAATAATTACTACACACTCGCCCGTTTTTGCAGGAATGTCACCCCTTGAGGATTTAACTCTCATAACTAGAGAGCATGGCATAGCACGCTCGAAACAGGCACCTCAATTAAATTTTGAGGATGTCGCATCTGAACTTGGTATTGAACCACGCGATCAATTAACCTGTTATGATGTATGTGTATTCGTTGAAGGGAGTCATGATGTGTTATTTTGGGAAACGGTCGCATCTAAATTAAAAGAGGGAGGTCATCTCGATAGAGACTTTACTGACGCAGGTATTGGATTGATTATGTTAGGAGGAAAGGAGAGTCTTAAGCACTGGGTAAGTCGAAAGGCGATGCAGAGGCTTAACCGACGGTTTGCCGTCATTTGCGACAGCGACCTAACAAGTGCAACTCAACAAATTGCTGGAAGAATACAGAACTGGAAACAAGCAGTAGAGGACGATGGGGGACTCTTTTTCTGTTCGCGTAAACGTGAAATTGAGAATTATTTACACATGGCCGCGATATTACGCTCGCTGAAACCAAATTTGCCTTTCGACGATTACACTGATATGAAAGCTTTGTTTGGGGGTAATGTATACAAGGTTATCGAAATCATGACTGCAGATGAGATTCTCGAAAGAGACCGTTTTGTTGAAAACGGTCAAGAACACCATGAGCTCAAGGAGATAATTGAGGAGATATTGAAACTCTCTCCGCATAGAGCGAGTTCAACATAAACAACCTTAGGTTGAGTGTTGAACACCCTGATACGTTTTTCAGCAAAATAATGCCAAAGAATGTACATGCTGATAACAGAATCATTTCTGTAAAGTAGCCGCTACCAAGAAACGATTTGAGGACTTGTTTCAACCATTTTTCGAAAAAATGTAATCTAGTAATTCCAGAAATAGCTGAAAAGGTTGTGCGTGTAGTCGAACAGCAAGCCTACGATGGAATTCCAACTCGAGAGCTGGCACAAATGCTGCATCAGCCCTTCGCAGAGTTCCCTCCTTGGCACAGTACGGAATTAATCTGCGGGAGTCTCTGACCCGGGTCCGCCCTTATCCTGACTTCGAGTTCTATGTCCGAGGACTACTAGGTCGCGCAGGCTACAGAGTGGAGCAAGGCGGTATCTGGGCGGGCCGTTGTGGGGAACACGAAATTGATGGGATTCTACGCTCTAATAGAGATACCGTAGTCTTGGAGGTAAAACACCATAGTAACTACCACACCCAAACAGGATTAGATGTTGTGCGGATTGCCCGTGCAACCCTAGAGGACTTCCAGGAAGGCTACACCCGAGGGACTACGCGTATCAAATTCACTAAGTACCTAATCGTCTCAAACACCAAGCTCTCCCCCCAAGCACAGAAGTATGCTCAGTGTCAAGGGCTTGAATTCGTT
>CBDVBC010000447.1:0-2030 GCA_965372125.1 Candidatus Hermodarchaeota archaeon
CAACTCGAAAGTAGGCTACAAGTTGGATAACTGGCCCGACATTCCTCCCATCTTTACTTACCTTCAAGAGCGAGGGAGTATTGCCAATCAAGAGATGTTCAAGACATTCAATATGGGAATCGGGTTTGTAATAGCTGTCTCAAAGAACCAAATAAAAGCAGTCCAGAAGGTTCTACCAGAAGCCATTCCACTTGGAGCTGTTACATCAGGACACGCAATTACTGTTGAAAAATTCGATGTGAAGTACCAACTAAGCTAGTGAAAAAAAATGTTGGAGATGCATAAACATGGTTGACAAGGTCTTGTTGATAGG
Organism: Candidatus Hermodarchaeota archaeon; assembly: GCA_965372125.1. Taxonomy (GTDB): domain Archaea; phylum Asgardarchaeota; class Hermodarchaeia; order Hermodarchaeales; family Hermodarchaeaceae; genus YT-063. The sequence goes on from CBDVBC010000447.1 coordinate 314, forward strand.
TCATGGTTCTCGTGAACATGCAATTGCTAAAGCCTTAGTGAAGGGTGGTGCTCACCTATACAGCCTGATGGCCCACAAGAACCCTGGTATCGCTAAACTTTCCGAGAAAATTATTCTTTCAAATCTAACAGATTTTGGGCGCATCAAAGAACTGTCATCTAAAGTGGATTTTGCAGTCGTAGGGCCTGAAGCCCCTTTAGCCAAGGGCATTAGCAACGTTCTTGCAGATCAGGGTGTACCCTGCGTCGGACCAAAAACCCAAGGCGCTCAGTTAGAGTCAAGCAAGAGTTTCGCTCGCCAACTTCTTGAAAAACACGGAATACATGCCAATCCAATGTTTAGGGTTTTCGCCAGTATGGACGGCATTAAAGATTACTTTGACGAGGTTGGTCGATTCGTTGTGAAACCTGACGGCCTCACAGGAGGGAAAGGCGTCAAAGTCTTTGGTGAGCATCTCCAGAGTGAGGATGACGCGCTCCAATACTGTCAACAGATTCTCAAGGAACATAAACAAGTCATAATCGAAGAATGTCTCGAGGGTGAAGAATTTACACTTCAGGCATTCGTAGATGGCACACGAGTAATACCAATGCCACTTGTACAGGACCACAAACGCGCTTATGATGGAGATACTGGACCAAATACCGGAGGTATGGGATCTTATAGTTGTGAAGACCACTCTCTTCCTTTCGTTGATGAAGGGGCTGTGCAGAAAGCAATCCAGGTAATGCAGCAGACTGTTGAAGCAATTAAACGGGAGACAGGTGACCCCTACCGAGGGTTCCTTTATGGTCAGTTCATGCTCACTAAACAGGGGCCTAAGATAATCGAGTACAATGTTCGCTTAGGAGATCCGGAGGCAATGAATGTCCTCCCTCTTCTTCAAGATAATTTTGTAGAGATTTGCTGGGGTATTATCAATGGCACACTAAAACACGCTAGTTTCGAGGAAAAGGCAACAGTTTGCTCCTATCTAGTCCCTGAAGGGTATCCATCAGCGCCAAAACGCGGTGAACCAATCATTATTGGAGATGTCAAGACGGAATTATTCTATGGCAGTGTTCACCAAGAGAACGGTAGGATTTTAACTACTTCATCTCGGAGCATAGCCCTTCTTGGGATTGGGAACACTCTGCAAGAGGCGCACGAGCAGGTAGTCGAATCACTTGATAAAATCCAAGGCAAATTATTTTACAGACGTGATATTGGCACCCAAGAACTAGTTTCTCGGCGAATTCGGCATATGCGGAGGATTCTCCAAGCTTGAGACACGTGGATGAGATATCTAGGCGAATGGGTGCAATAGAAATTCTCTCTGTCCTAAAGCGAAGCAGAAAGTACGCTGAACTAGAGGTAATCTTCAGTCTTCCCACATCTGTCCTCTGCCGATATATTACCCGCCGCGTTCTTCCCTCCCTAGATCGCGCTGAGAATATCATTCAGCTCTTCAAAGAACATTTTCTTATCGAGGAAGTCAATCGCCGCATCTCAATCCATGATGGCTTCACTAAAATGGTGGACATTCTTTATGATACACAACTGCTCAAGCTGATTGCGGTAGTAGTTTGTAACGAGTTCTCTAATACTGTTATTACCAAGGTTCTCACCATCGAAGTCAATGGAGTTCCTATAGCAATACAGGTTGCTAACGAGTTTGGAGCAGCAGCATTATTTGTTAAAAAGACCAAGTCCATTGGTGTAAGTGCCTTTGTTGTGG
>CBDVBC010000448.1:0-2029 GCA_965372125.1 Candidatus Hermodarchaeota archaeon
TTCTCGTGAAAATGTTCAATGATGATCGAAAGTTCTTTCCGCACTTACAATTCCTCCGAGATGAGCGTCTTCTCCTCCTAGTTGGAGGCAGATTCGCTGGTGTAATATTTCAAGAATATCTCCCCCAAGTCTGGACTATTGATGTCTAAGTTCGTGAACTGGACCTCGCTCAAGCTCTTGAGGAGTTCATGGAGGTTATCTCGATTTACCAATAAATAGGCGCGGAAGTCTTCGATGGTTAACTCTCCAATGATGTCTGCCGGAATTTGGGCGCGGAGGGCTGCCTCATCAACAGGTGAATCGAACAACAACTCCACCCGTTTCATTGCGAGTGCCTTCAGTCTCTGCAAGGTCGCGACCTCAACGATGCTCCCATCGCGGATGATTCCGACACGGTCTGCAACTTTTTCAACTTCCCCAAGCAGATGAGAGCTCAACAAAATAGTGCAGCCTGACTCTGCTTGTTTCTCAGTAAGGAGTTTGTAGACATCCATGGTAATCAGGGGGTCGAGTCCACTAGTTGGCTCATCAAGCATCAAAAGTTCTACATCAGGTACCAAGGCGAGAATCACCCCGATTTTTTGCTTGTTTCCCTTGCTGAGGGTGTTCATTTTTCTGTCGAGTGGGAGTCTAAGAACTGCGGCTAACTCTTCGACGCGCGACCAGTTGATTTTCGCATCATAGAGCCCGAAGAGATACTTCAGAATTCGATGTCCTGTCTTGCCCTCGAACTCGCCTAGTTCACCCGGTAAGTAGGCAACTCGTTTACGAATCTGAACCGATTCTCGTTCTATGTCGAGTCCAAATACTGACGCTTCACCTGAAGTCTTGTGAATCAGTCCTAGAAGGGTCCGGAGTGTAGTTGTCTTTCCAGCACCGTTTGGACCTAAGAAGCCAAAGACCTCTCCTGCGAGTACTTCAAGATTCAGATTCTCGATACCACGAGATTTCCCGTAATACTTTGTAAGGTCTTGGCACTTGATTACGACATCACTCAAAGTATACGCACGTCCTTTCTTGGTTACGTCCATAATTGGATAGACTTGTGGTCTACTAAAGTGTTAACTTTCTTATCCTGAGAAACTAAAATTAACTCCTTGTTATCCTGCGGTTTATCCGATTGGACGGGGAGGAGGGTGGTCAGCTGCAGCGCCTTGTTAGGCAGCGGTCGCGTTAGGCACTTGACCGACGCACTTGAGAATAGACGAGCTGCGCAAGTACGAACGGTACTCAAACCTTCATATCCTTTGCTAAGAAGTAGTAACCAACTAGTGCTGACGGTGTGTAGTTTTCCTCCCAACGGACTCTGCTTTCCTTGGGGTCAAAGGTGAACATTAAACGTGTTCAAGGTCTAGGTGAATTTTGATAAAGTGATTTGTGGTAATGTTCGGTTATGGAGGGTCTGGTAGGCGAGCTCTAGCAAGGTTTTCAGGTTAACGATGTCCTCAACGTTGTATTTAACGAGTAGTTCTAGAGCTTCATCGTTTCCGCGTAAGTACCGTTTCCATAATACCGTGGCCCCATACCCATCGATGTGAGCGACTTCCTCTTGGCGGCGGATTCCAACATGTTCTTCAATTGTCTTCAATCCACCTCTGTAACCTACCCGACGAAGAAGGAATCTAAGATCAATATGAACGGGCGGAAACTGGATATCTCCTAGGTGGGTTTTCAAAAAGGGGATGTCAAACCCTGACCCATTAAAAGTTACAACAATAGAATAATGCCTTATCGCCTTCTCGAACTTGTGAAGGTTTTTACCTTTGATAAACGTCTGGACGCCTTTTCTATCAAACAAACCTATGAGAGTAATCTCGTGATAATATCGAGATAGCCCTGTTGTTTCAATATCAAGGAAAACAGTTTCTTTACTCCATTCAGGATATAATCGCCACCACTCTCGGCGAGGTAAATTCTCACTAAAAAATCTGATATCCCTTTCTGAAAGAGCGTCTTCTGATCTCGTTATCCATTCGTAGTAGCGGCTTCGGGTTGTTTCGGAAAAACCCGGTATCTCGGTTCTTAGTTT
>CBDVBC010000449.1:0-2027 GCA_965372125.1 Candidatus Hermodarchaeota archaeon
AACTCTGCCAGGCGCTCCAGACCCTCATCCTCGGCAATATCAGCTTAGGGGTGTCGGGTGTGGATTTGTCCCCGCTCCAACACTGCCAGGCGCTTCATACCCTCGACCTTGGCGATAACTTCCTGGGGATGTCGGGTGTGGATTTGTCCCCGCTCCAACACTGCCAGAACCTCCACACTCTTGACCTCAGCGTGAACGAGTTGGTGGTGTCGGGTGTGGATTTGTCCCCGCTCCAACACTGCCAGGCGCTCCATACCCTCGACCTCAGCGGGAATTATGTTAGAATTGCCCCCGCTGGACTTCTGTTGGATTTGTCCCCGCTCTATCACTGTCCGAAGCTCGAGGTGCTTAGAGTAGATCATGATTGGCGACTGGTGGCTGAGAAGTTGAAGGAGGGGACACCGGTGCCACCGGCGCTCGGGAAGCTTGCAGACCGGATCAAGTGGTATGAAGGAATGGAGGAGTAGAGAGGGCATTGGCAGGACAATGTTTTCCTAGTGGGAGAAGAAGTGATGGGGAAGTATATAGGAGACTAGTGAGCTACCTCATGCTACAGCGTTGAGGCTTCCTGTTTCATCCACCAGACTCGATCCCCTTTGTGGGTTACGGAGGTCTTGGTATCCGCAGGCGTGAATTCCCTACGCACCGTAGGTACTAGGTACTTCCTCCCAAACAATTTATATAAACCCCGTGCAATTCATCACCACGCTAAAGCATTGGTGCTTTCTTGCTTAACCTTTTGTAAATCTACTTGTTCTTGGAAGGAGTAGCATATGACCAGGTTTCCTAGGATATCTGTCACCGTACTTGCTGGTTTTCTTCTTTTCACCTTGATTGCCTGTCCTCTTCTTCTAGTCTCCCAGCGTTATGGTTATTGGGACATATCTGAGTCTGGCTGCGGGTTCTCGACAGTCCGCCAGGCTACCCGCCTGCACTGGACCAGTGAACCGCCTCAGCTACTGCTGGACCTATTCCCATCATTTCGCGCTGCTGACCTACCCCGATTGCTCACGCCACCCCCACCTCAGGTCGGACCCATTGCTCTCTGGAACCGGACATATGGCGGCGTTTACGGCGACTTTGGTTACGCTGTAGTAGAATGTGAAGGCGGAGGGTTTGTTCTTGGATGCCATACTAACAGCTTTGGCGCTGGCAAAACGGATAGTTGGTTAATCCGCACTGATGCGGATGGTAATCATTTGTGGAACCGAACTTATGGCGGCACTGAGGGCGATTATTGCTACGCAGTAGTGGAGTGTAGCAGTGGAGGCTTCGCCCTTGCTGGCTATACGAGGAGCTTTGACGCTGTTGGTAATGATATGTGGTTGCTCCGCACCGACGAAGATGGAAATCCCTTATGGAATAAGACGTATGGTGGTATCGACGATGACTATGGCTTTTCCATGATTGAGTGTCTTGGAGGAGGTTTCGCCCTTACCGGCTACACCTACAGCTACGGTGCCGGCGGCGAGGATTTCTGGCTAGTGCGGACGGATGCCACTGGTAACCATCTTTGGAACCAGACCTACGGCGGAACCAGCCGCGACGAAGCAAATTCGATGGTGGAGTGCACTAATGGAGGCTTCGCTCTCGCAGGTCGGACAGACAGCTACGGTGAGGGTGAATGTGATTTCTGGTTGGTACGCACTAACGGCTCTGGCTATCACCTGTGGAACGAGACCTATGGAGGTTCCAGCTGGGACTTTGCCTTGTCCGTGGTAGAGCCTGCAGGCGGGGGTTTTGCCATGGCAGGCACCACATACAGCTTTGGTGCTGGCAGTGATGATTTCTGGCTGGTACGCACCAACGCGTCTGGCAGCCACCTCTGGAACCAGACCTACGGTGGCACTGCTACAGATAGTGGTGAAGCCCTTGTCGAATGCAGCGGGGGAGGATTCGCTGTTTCAGGATACACCCAGAACTATGGCGCTGGCTACTACGATTTGTGGATTGTACGCACAAACATCAGTGGTGCCCATCTGTGGAACCAGAGTTTCGGAGATACCCGCTATGACTACTGTAATGCG
>CBDVBC010000450.1:0-2026 GCA_965372125.1 Candidatus Hermodarchaeota archaeon
CAAAGATAGAAGAGGGAACGCGTACGAGGTTGTTGCTACGTTGGGTAGAAGGGAGAAATTACTAATTATCAGACCAGAACATCTTCGTCCTTGCAGCGGTGATCACCCAAAATAGCTAGGAAGCGGGGGAAACTAGATGAAGAAGATTCTTGAAGCTGAACCACTTACATTGGCAGAGGTAAAACAATCCCTCACTAAGAGAGGAAGGAAAGCCGAGCTAAGCTACATCCAGCGCGTGACTCTAGAACACACTATTAGATTCTCGCCGCTCACCGCACGCACAACAAGGTCCATTGTAAAGAAGTTAGTTAAGAAGTTCGATATGGAGGAAACGCTAGCAATACAACTCGTGGACATCACTCCAACGAGTGCAGAGGAGCTAACTTCATTCCTAGCTAAAACGTCGCGTACTTATTCAGAAGAGGAACGAGAGAAAATACTGGAAATCCTAGAAGCTCCTAGAAAGAAAGTTGAGGCAAAAGAGAAAGAAGAGTAGAAACACTAAAAGACGTTCTTTGATTTTACCTAGTATCCTTGAGGGGCTGAGAGATGTCACGTCAAATTAAGAAGTTTGAAGAGTACGCATTTGTCTTAGACTTTCTTCCCCGCGGCTATCCAGATGTCACACGTCCGCTATTCAGGAAAGAACCCATTATACAAGCGATAGGTGACACCTACTTCACACTTCTCGAATTAGTGCCCCGGAGAGGTGCACGATTTGAACCACACGAAGCAGTTTTCATTGGTCGGGACAAGCGAGAAAAAATTGACCATGTAAAACGGCGAATTACTCATGAGGATTTAACCGCAACGGCACGTAGCGAGCTGCCTTTTATCATCGAAATGCTTGTTGGGAAATCAGAGCAGCGTTTTGTTGATTTCTTCAATAATTCAAGACCCCTAACAACAAGAATGCACAGTCTCGAACTACTTCCAGGCATCGGGAAGAAGTTCATGTGGCAAATACTCAAAGAAAGACAAAAAGCGCTATTCACAAGTTTCCAGGATATCGCAGAACGTACACACATTAGATCTCCAAAAGATTTGATAATCAAACGGATTCTGGTTGAACTTCGACAAGAAGACAAATACAGTCTTTTCACCAGAAAACCAACAGTAGATAGAGAGACTGGAAGGACATAGAAGTATAATGACGCCGGGCAATCTTCTTACACGAACACGGCGTTGGCTTCGCACTAATAAAATTAGTATTTCAAGACGCTTGGGGCAACATTTCCTTATTGATGAGCAGGTTCTGGCACGCACTGTCAACCATGCTGACATTAAATCAACGGACATCATATTGGAGATTGGTGCAGGTATGGGGACATTGACCCGAGCTTTAGCCAACAAGGCTAAGCACGTATTTGCCATCGAGAAGGATATTGTGTTATACCAAGCACTCCAGAAGGAGTTTGAAGGAATCTGTAATATCACGCTTATCCAAGGCGATGCAGTAAAGGTCAAGTGGCCCTCATGCACAAAATTAGTAGCAAATCTACCCTTTAGCATCTCATCACCTGTGCTTTTCAGGTTTCTCTCCAAAGAAATACCAATCGCAGTTATAATGCTTCAACGTGAATTTGCTGAACGACTCACTGCTTCCGCTGGTACGAAGGTCTACGGAAGGTTAACAGTGATGGTAGCCCATACAACAACAACCCAACTTCTTGAGTATGTGGCACCCGAATGTTTTCATCCACCTCCTGAGGTCACATCAGCTCTAGTCCGGATTAGACGCCTTACAATACCAGCTTTCACTGTAATGGATCGTTTGCTTTTCGCCCAGCTTGTTACAGCACTCTTTAACCAGCGAAGGAAAAAAATCCGTACACCGCTCACCGCATTCCTACAAGAAAAAGGGTTACACCCTAACATCATTGATGAGATTAAACGCCGAATTCCCTGGTTAGACCATCGCGTAGAGAAGCTTCAGCCAGAAGAACTAGCTGAAATAACCAACATCATACATGAGGTGGAATCCAACTGAGTCCGGTAGAAGCATCCTTCTCAGATATAAGAGTCA
>CBDVBC010000451.1:0-2025 GCA_965372125.1 Candidatus Hermodarchaeota archaeon
TGTAGACGACGCGAGCCTTTAACTCAACCTCAAATGAGATGCGACGGGTTTCTCCACGTATTATTGGGTTATCCTTTGAGGGTGGGTACCAGTGGAGTTGTAATTCTACATCACTGCCTGGTGGAAACTTGGAGAGCCTGTGCTTAGGTTTGAGCCGCTTACCGTCAACCCTGTACTTGATCTTGCCGAGGCTTCTTTGGAGAGCCTCGTTTAACTGGGTCGAGACTAGGGGCTTGACCTGTTTTGGCGTGTTTTCGCTCCCTATGTACACATGAGAGTCGATGGGTATTCGGAAGTTCATATAGTTGCTAGCCGGGAGTGTGGTGAAGGTCGGTTGAACCTCTTTAATTTCCTTGTCTAGAACACGATAATATCGTGTCTCTTCTCCATTCGTAACTATCGAAACGATGTTGGGGTACATCCTTGCCAGATTCAACACTGTCTGATTATCTGTGGAACTATGAAAGACCTGCCCAGGGTGAGAGTGATAGATTCCAATAATCCCCATACCCTGAACCGTCATGGATGAGACGATGTGAAGCTCGGCGGGGTCCGGTAATGCGTCAACAATACTTTGTCGCGTATACATCGTACAGTCAAGAGGGGCAGTGATGAACACGTCGCCTTCCGGGTTATCATAGCCAACAAGCCATCCATAGACCTCCGCGTTACTTCCTGCCGCCCGATATTGAATATAATTCCTGACATATTCCTCAAGGATTATTTCTCGAACCATTGCACACTCCTCCCAGTAAGATTGTCAGCAAGAGAGAACCTCACAAATAATTGATATTATGCTCTCCTTGCGAGGACCTTCTATTTTGGTGTTTTCATTTAAAGCAGTAACACGATTTGGCATATCAACCCCTCAAAATTCACTCTCCTCTCCCAAATTACTTCAGAATATTAGCTTCCGAAGATTTTAAGTGGGAAAGTGTAGATGTATGAATAACTCGATTCACATTGGTTATGAAGGATGGTAACTCTTTATTTCACACCAACAATAGGGGAAAAGAGGGCTAGAATACCCGCAGATGCACCATCTTCCGCTGTTTTTAGGGATGTGCTAAGGGATATCGTGCGGAAGCTCGGTCTTTCCCTGGACGCTATAACCGTATCTTATGGAACAGAGGGGCTCAATTCTTCAGAGCTTGAAAAGACCGTTGGCGAAATTTACGCTGAATATGGCGATAGTTTCAAGTTACTAAGCAGGGGCGAGGTTGGCACAAAGACTAAAGGTTTAGAAACTGGACTCGAGGAAGATATTCCCGAAATCCCAGACAGTATTTCCAAGATATCACCCACGGATGGTGATTGGATGGACCGGGTGAAGATCGAGCTGGCGCTCCTTGTTCGCTACAGTAAACTACTTAAAAAGCGTAAACACCGCCAGTGGTTTAGGCTAGTGCCGCGTACACGCTCCAATGATAATTACCAGATCTGGCGTGGATATGTCAAGGTGCCAGCACGCCCCAAGGTGAAGCTTGACCTGGCTGTAGTGCTGACAACCGAGTACCCCGGTGTAATGCCCCGTGCCTTTCTCGATGAAAAGGTTTCGGATCTTTGTGACAAGTTGTGGCCCAAGCTCACATGGACCGAAGATGATAAGCGGTTTGTAATGATATGCCACGACCACATGAAGGGGCTCGCTCAAGCATGGCACCAGAAATTGGGTATTGTTCACTTCCTAAGCCGCCAGGTCTGGATCTGGTGGATTGCACAGCAGGAATTAATCATGCGTCATTGGACCTAGCATAGCTAATGCTGCGTAGAACATGTCTACTCTGGTTCACTTGCTCTCTCCAGTTCTCTGATAGATGCCTCCAGCTCTTCCTTACTAGTTTTGGGTTTCTGTTGCCTTTCTCCCAGCGTCCTCTTCTCGCCACATTCTGGACACTTCGGATCCCTCTTGAATGTTATGAGTTCCATTCCATCGGTTAAAGCGCTGTAAGAGATGTATTTCCCAACCTCTCCGAATCCTAGTAGGTGCTTGAGGGCCTGTTGGACCTGTAGGCCAGCAATGAT
>CBDVBC010000452.1:0-2008 GCA_965372125.1 Candidatus Hermodarchaeota archaeon
CAACCTTCCTAATAAAATCAGCCAACATGAAACCATCATTCTAGGGCAAAACCGTTTCGTCCCCGGCAGCGAAGCCGGACTACGGGTGGTGGTGAGAGACAGCAAAGACGCCAGCCCCTTAGAAGGAGCAGAAATCTCCGTTTCGTTACGACCCAGAGATGGTGGAAAGCCCGTTGAAGTTTTTCAAGGGACAACGGACGACCAGGGTTCTATTGATGTGATTTTCTCGGTTCCAGAAGAAGCAGAACCGAATCAAATCTTGATCGTAGAAACTAAATCAGATCTGGGATCAGATTACGTTGAACGTGATGTGACCTTGGATCGAGATTATCGCATCCTCCTGACAACTGACAAACCGCTTTACCAACCAGGGCAGGAAATCCACATCCGCCTCCTGGCACTGAGCGCCTTCGATCTTGCACCTGCTGCTGAAAAAGAGATTGAAGTCGTTATAGCAGATGGAAAAGGAAACAAAGTTCACCGGGAAACGCTGACGGTCTCTAAATTCGGCGTTGCTTCCACTGACTTTCAACTCGCTAGAGAGGTTAACAACGGGAATTACAAGATAAGTGCAACCATGGGCAGCACCACTTCAGAAAAAACAGTTACAGTTGAGCATTACGTCTTGCCCAAATTCGAGATAGCTATCGATACAGACCGCAGATTTTACACCCCTGGTCAAACTGTTGAAGGCACTTTAAGCGTCAATTACTTTTTCGGCCAACCGGTTGCTGGAGGTGAAGTGGTCATCGAAGGCTACACTTTCGATTTTGAACGCGTGGTCACAGTTACCCTTGAAGGAGAGACAGATGGAAATGGAAATTTTGAGTTCTCTTTCGAACTTCCAGAATACATCGCGGGCAGCGATCTCGAGGGAGGCCTTGGGCGGTATTACATCCAGGCAAATGTGACAGACCTGGCAAAACACACCGAGGTCTCGAACCTTTCCTTGCCTGTGTCCTCCAGCACGTTAGTGATCGAAGCCATCCCTGAAGGCGGTCAATTCCGCCCTGGTGTTGAGAACATCCTCTATGTGCTTACTAGCTACCCAGATGGTACTCCTGCTGAATGCACGCTTACCATAGACCTCTTTTACCCTAACGAAATGATAAAAGCGGAAACAGGGGTTTATGGTCTTGCAGAGGTGAGGGTGATCCCAGAACAATCCTACCAGGAATTCAGCATTACGGCTCGTGATGCAGCTGGAAACACCGCCACTCAGTACTATTACTTCGAAGGCGACTGGCAAGATGAAACCGTTCTCCTGAGACCAGATAAACCCGTCTATCGAGTTGGCGAGACAATGACTCTAACAATTCTGACCTCACAGCAGTCCGGAACAGCATATCTGGACATCGTGCGAGAGGGGCAAACGGTTAGTACCCAGACTGTTAGGGTGGACGGTGGAGAAGCTTTGGTAGCAGTCGACCTGACTCCAGACCTTTATGGCACCCTGGAGTTACACGCCTATAAAATCCTCTCACAGGGGAACATCGTACGTGATACACGATTGGTGATTGTGGACAATGCAAGTGATCTGGCGCTTACCCTCACCCCTGGTCAGAGCACCTACCGCCCAGGGGATATGGCGGATTTGGATATCCTTGTGCAGGGAAATGATAGTATCGGTGTAAAGGCAGCCGTTGGGTTGGCAATCGTGGATGAATCCGTTTTTGCCCTAGCCCAACAAGATCCCGGCTTCGCCAAACTGTACTTCATGCTGGAACAGGAACTGCTGGTGCCGAAATATGACCTTCATGGTTTCAGCATTCCAGCGTTGGTTAAGGGTGTCCCCGTTTCGGCAGAACCTTTCGTAGAGGCAATTGAAGACGCAGCCACCGCTTCGTTAGCCTCAGCCACACCAAAATTCGTCAGCTTCAGCCTTCAGGCAAATTCACACGCGGAAGCTGAGCAACGAGCTTACCAACTTCAGCAGCAGTATTATACAGTTGTAAGCAAAGCCTACTTCGGTGTGGCATAAGCATAGCCACTGGTCGCCTTAATCTAC
>CBDVBC010000453.1:0-2005 GCA_965372125.1 Candidatus Hermodarchaeota archaeon
ACATTGCCATGATCACAGATTATGATGTCTATGCTGACCGTCCAGTGAGTGCTGATGAAATTGGTCGAGTAATGACAGAGAACAGAGGTAAGGTTCGCGAACTCCTTGCTAAAGTTATCCCCGCAATGTCTGACAAACAGGATAACTGCAGTTGCGGGAAAGCCCTCCAAGGCGCCGTATTCTAAGCAATAAACTGAAAAACCATCTCCCTTAGAATACGCCTCATTAGTAATGCTAGTGGATTCTGTTAGGTGGTTTATCATTGGATTTCATCGGATTTGGCGCTGTTCTCTGGGATTCCTTGGTCTATGTTGATTATTCCTTCCTAGACGAGATTGGCATCGAGAAAGGTGGGTATAGACCTGTTGATTTTCCTACAATCAAGGCACTCCTAGCCCGAATAGGCGCTGATAAGGACAAGAAGGTCATAACAGACCCAGGTGGAAGCTGCGCCAATGTCATGTCGAACCTCGCCAAGCTTGGGTCTAGGGCCACATTCCTGGGTAAACACGGCGACGACGCTGAAGGGTACAAGTTCATGGACCTTCTCAAAGCAGAGGGCGCCACAACCTACAGTGTAGTCGATGAAGAAAAGCGAACTGGACAAGTCGTGTCCCTAATCACACCAGACAAGGATCGAGCGCTTTTCGCCTACTTGGGCGCCGCCGAAGTCCTGCCTGCAGAAGCTATTGACGAAGCCTTGATCCGAAAAGCCGACATCACCCACATAGAAGGCTACTTGTTGGCGAATTCAGAACCTGCTCTCTGGAAGATCTTCGAAGTGGCAGAAAAGGTCAGCATCGATTTAGCAGCCACCACCATCATCCAACAACACAAGCCAGTCCTCCAAGAGATGATGACAAAACATACACCGTACATCCTTTTTGCCAACGAGTTCGAAGGAAAAGAATTCACTGGAAGAGAAGAACCTAAAGAGATAATTAAAGGACTACTAGATTACGCTGAAACCGCGGTACTAACCTTGGGGGCAAAGGGGGCGATTGCTGCTACTAGGAAGGGGGACTACCACTTCGAAAAAGCCATCAAAACAAACCCGGTAGATACTACTGGTGCAGGTGATTCTTTCTGCGCAGGTTTCCTCCATAGCTACCATAGCGAAGGAGATATCGCCCTAGCAGCAAGTCTCAGCGTACAAATCGCCAGTGCGACAATCCGATATATGGGCGCTCGGTCTTTTCGAACATCCCTGCTGAAAGAACTCTTCGGCTAAATCAGATAATCAATGGTGGGTAATTATGAATGTCGATGAACTATTCCAGTTAGGTCTTAGGTATGTGGAGCGACGCGATTGGAATAAAGCCGTTGAGCTTTTCTTACAAGTCGTTGAGCTGAAACCAGATCACGCTGAAGCTTGGTGCCATCTTTCGATGGCTCACCTTGATAATGAGGATTTTGGTCAAATAACTAGAGACAACCTCTTGAAGGCAAAAGGATTCCTTGAGAAGGCTGTGAGATACAAACCAGACTATCCACTAGCTTGGTATTTTCTAGGAAACGTGAATCTTAGGCTTAAAGAGGTTTCAGAGGCAATCAAAGCATTCCAGAATGCAGTAGAACAGGACCCAGAATATATCGAAGCCTGGGTTTCGCTTGGACTGGCGCATGAAATGATTGGAGAGCTCTCCAAAACGATACAATGTATACAGAAAGCGTCGGAATTGAAGCCTAATGACCCAATGCTTCGCCAGCTTCTAAGCGTGGTAAAAGGGCGGCATTCCAATTTACCAGAAAGATGAAGTGCAGTCTTTTTACCATTTGCCGAAGAAGGCCGATATGTCGAAGAGGATTTCGATGGTCTGACCATCTGCTAACTTGACAATCATCAAGTCACCCATCCCACCTGTTGATAGGCTGATTAATGCTTGCCTAACTAGCGTCCAGTCTTGTCCTCTCTTTCCGAAGCGTTCACTTAGATACTGGTATTCAGCCTGTACTCCCTCGCTGTTCGTTGTCACACCAGAGATTTGGATGGGGTCATCTTGGG
>CBDVBC010000454.1:0-2000 GCA_965372125.1 Candidatus Hermodarchaeota archaeon
GGCAACGCTCCCCTTGAAGAGGTAGTTATGGCACTTGAAATCCTCTACAACATCCGAACTGGAATCGACACAACAAAGATCCAGGAACTGGCGGACCTGACCAGTCATTACTTTGCAATCCTGCTCCCCATTCACAAAGCCATCACTGGTGAAAACGCCTTCTCACACGAAGCCGGTATTCATGTCCACGGCATCCTCTCGCACCGTCTCTGCTACGAACCCATCCCCGCGGAATCCGTGGGTCGCCACACTGAGTTTTATATGGGGAAGGGCACCGGAAGCCGATTGGTAAGGACAAAGCTGGAACAAGTAGGGATTGAAGCCACAGAAGAGCAAGTAAGACAAATCGTGCTTCAAGTCAAGGACACACACCAGCTCCGCGATAAACGAGAAATACTCCGGCAACTTCAACGCGCCCAAGAACTCCTCCGTGAAACCCGTCTCGGACTCAAAGAAGACGAGTTCTGGAGAATAGTCCGCACCGTTACTGGAAAACAACCAAGGAAACCCTAGAAATCACGACACAAGCTTCTCCCCTTTTTTACGAGCTAATTCTCTTTGTAATCACGAAACGTATTTGAATATACATAATTATCTAGGATTGAGGAAAAAAGACACAGGTTAGATGCAAACCCTAATTAGATTCCTCACTCAATATACTCTCCCTCCAGCGAAGGTAGTAATTTATATCCTCTACTAGTGAGCGGTTCCCTGCTTTCCTCAGTGACTCTCTGTTCCGGAGAAACGCAGATTCAGCGTGAGGTAACTCACCCAAAGATTAATGCCCTTAGCAGCTCTAACTCCCCGCAGATTTTACAGTAGAAGAGTGAACTTCTATGCCAGCTAATAAGGAACAGCTTGTTCGTGAAGCAGTTGAAGCTGTCACGCGTCTCATGGCGGCTGCGGCTACAACCGCACCCAAGTCTAAGGGCTTCGACGACCTCACAGTGGAAATCGTCTCCGGGAAGAACCTTCGCCGCCTGGCTGAGGAAATCCGCAAGATGTGGCGCGAGAAATTCACCAATGGCACCTTCTGGTTTCTGGGACCCGATGCCGATGCCGTCGAAGAATGCACCGCACTATTCCTGCTTGGCATTCGCGCCCAGCGTCCACCTCTTTCGCTCGATTGTCAAGCCTGCGGCTACGAGACCTGCGAGGAATATGAGGAGGCAGTCCGCCAGAATAAAATCAGCACACTCTGTTCCTTCAAAATTCTCGATTTGGGACTCGCCCTTTCATCAGCTGCCATGGTGGCAGCGCAGAACTTCATCGACAATCGCATCATGTGGTCAGCCGGGATGGCAGCGAAACGCCTCGGCCTTATCGAAGGCGACCTTGTCATCGGCATCCCGCTCTCCGCCCGCGGCAGCAACCCTTTCTTCGATCGCTACCTCAGGTACTTCCTCAATAAGGCGCGAAACCAGCAAAAGAGCCTAACTCAAATTCTCCGCGAACATGGCATCGAATACTAGAGGGATCGACCCCACGTTTCCCGCCTATCCGTATCGGATACAATCTGTCTTACAGCCCTTGCAACCCGTCGCCCTAGTGCAGTAATAGTGACGATGCGCGGGTCATCCGTTGAATGGGCGAGTAATCCCGCCTCTTCAAGCAAAGTAACATGATGAGTGACCACTGAGGGTGAATCTCCCCCTGATTTTTCCTGGATTGCCCTTAGGTGGCTGCGCAAGGATTTATTCGTGCCAAAGTCTCGTCGTGCAAGTAAGGTAAGGATGGCTGCCCTTGAAGGATGAGAAATAGCGGATAGCAACTTCCTAATTCGCGTCGTATACCATTCGGTCATTGACTTCGTCTCCATTGACCCACAATAGTTAGTTTACATTCATCAAACATTGTTTCATTTCTATGGAATAACATGCAACAAGCATAAAACAATATCGCAAACCTTCTTAAACCTCCGGGCCAGCTAATGAAGCGAATGGACAACAAACTTTCTCTGCTGAAAAGCACGAGCCTGTGCTCAGACAGGATGATTTAGT
>CBDVBC010000455.1:0-1996 GCA_965372125.1 Candidatus Hermodarchaeota archaeon
CAATTGCGTCGAACAAAATGACGGAAAGTATAATTTGTGCAATCTTGCTGCATGCCACAATAAGGCAGAAGGCAAAATTTCAAGAACTAGCTTAATCCACAATCCCCAGGGGGTAGGTTGAGAAATAACAGTTAAATGAAAAACGGAATAGATGTTAGCTTGGAGACACACATCCAGGTGTGGTAAAATCCTTCACAACAATAATTTGTTAATAAGGAGACACACCTTGAGCCTTCAAGAATTCATCGCACGTCTCAAAAGAAGCAACAGCATCGTCGCGGTTGCGATTATAGGCTCCACAGGAGAAGCAAGAACCAATCCAGCGAGTGATTATGACGTCTTGATAGTTCTTGAAAACCCGCCCGTCCCGTTAACCGGTGGAGCCACGTTCGTTGAAGGCCGCTTTACCGATATCGCGTTCATGACTTTGGAAGAGGTAAGAAGGTTGTCTGAAGTTGACCACAGTCAGGTCAGTATGAATAGCCCAGAAGGTACTTTCCTTAGGTGGATGCAGACCGCCAGGATAGAATTCGACAAGGCCGGATACCTAGACCAAATTCAGAAAAAATCTCGGGAAGGGGTGCCTCTTAAACCACCGGATGAAGGAGAGATCTACTCAAGATTCGATAAGGCAAGTTATAACCTAGTCCATACAAGGAGGATGTTGACTTCGGATAATCCCGACTACCATCTAGCCATCGACATGCGTCTCCTCTACCAGATGGCTGACCTCATGGTCGACTACTTTCTGGTGCGTGAACTACCGTGGCAGGGCGAGAAACACGCCGTTCGCTACTGGAAGTCTCACGACCCTAGGTACCTGGACCTTTTCATGAAGTGTATAAACGAAAAGAACAGGAACCGAAAGGTCGACCTTTACCATCGGGTAGCCTCGGAGACTATGGCCCCTGTTGGAGCACTCTGGCAAGCTGGTGAAACACGTCTGAGATTGGGCCCAGCTTCCGAAATGACGAGCGAGAATATCGAAGCAGCACAAAAATTCTGGAGATCAATATTAGCTATAAATGACAACGAGGAACCACGATTACGCTGAAGAAATTACTAGTCATTATTTCCGGGCCACTCTATATCGGCAAGACCACGCTCTTTTCGGAGTTTCACATTTACTCACACTGTGCAATTCAGGGACTACGCTGATATAGGAAAGGTGAAAAAGCTTGACAGGGGGTGCCTCAGCTAATTAAACTGCCCATTATGGAGTTGTGTCAACATTGCTGACGACGGACAAATGGGAAAAACCGAACTCAACCAAACTTTCGAATACATTGACCTAATCCGAAAGAAGGTCAACGCGGCAAGAAAAGAGCCGGAGTTCTCCGAAAGACTCAGTGAGCGTGCACAGAGAACGCCCGCTTCGCTCCAGAGCGACCGCGATGTACTCCGGGTCTTTGCGCGACTGATAGCCTACAGCCAGAACGCAAAAGCTACTTTAGTGTCGGGTATGCTCTCCAAGGGCATTTTTGAGACAGCTTTTCGCAACTTTGAGGTGGAGCAAGTTCGCATGTTGAAACCTGCTGCCGTTGAAGCTATGTATTGGGATACCATTAGCGCAATCAGGTTCAAGCGGAAAATCCGAGCAATTATCAGCAGTGCAGAATCGCTGTCATCTATTCAGGCGAAATACGGCTCTTTCACCGAATTGCTTGAGCGAACAGGCATTCCACCGGTCCTGCAATCCGCGGCTGATGTTGAGAGATTCTGGCAAGGGTTCGACAATCTTTTGCTCGTACTGAAGAAAGAAAAGATGCCCTTCTTTAGGCGGACGACTAGTCTCCTGCATTTTCTTCTCTCTGTTGGATATGACTGCATTAAGCCTGACATTATAGTGATGAGAGTTGCCAAGAAGGGTAACATAGTACCCTCGGAGACTGGGGATGAGAACCGAAGAAAGGTGGCCAGGGACATCCAAATTTACAGCGTCGATAGGCAAATCAGACCTAGCGTCGTCGATCTATACTTTCTGATATACGGTGGG
>CBDVBC010000456.1:0-1993 GCA_965372125.1 Candidatus Hermodarchaeota archaeon
GGAGAGGTCTATCGATTTCTGCTCAAACCCTGGAACGACGACGAGCTCAAGCTGAGCATTAAACAGGCTCTGGAGTTTTACTACGTGCAGAAGGAGAACAAGTCCCTCATCCGGACGGTGAAAAGGCAAGACCGGATTCTTGACGAGTTGGAAAAAGAACACCCGGGCATAAGCAACGTGAGGAAAGACCCGGATGGGACGATTGTCTTGTCGGTGGAAGAAAAGGCCGAGAAGCCCGCACCGGAGTAAGCGGGACCCCGGGGTGGCCCAGAGCTCGGCGGCGGTCGACCGGCTGGACGTGGGGGACGTGCGGATGGCTATTTTTCATTTTTTTTCATGGTCAGAAAACGTATTTTAAGAAAGTAGTTGGTCATCCCAGAGGATGGCGGAGCACCCGTTGGGTGTTTTCGCCCTTTGATGAGCTTGTCCATCAAGGTTTTTAGGAACTTCAACTGCGTGGAGCTCTGTCCTTCATCTTCGGTATCAAATATATGGTTCATGTGATTCTTCTTCTCCCTTAAGGCGGTGTTCTGGGCATGCAAAAAACATTCGTTCTCCTATAAACTGTCGAGCTATCTTCTTCACCACTGAAGTTGTGGTATATTTGCTCTTTGTGGAAAGGGAGAAGATGGGCGAGGCAGCAGAACGGGATTTTATCTTTGTGTTAGGTGCGCAGGGCACCGGACATACGGACTGGCTAACGTTTCCAAAGAGAGATGAAAAAACAAGGCGGATAATCTTCCAAAGCCGAGACACAGTGCCAATGAATCAGTTCGTGGGGAATGCGGGCAATAGCCGCTTGCCATACTTCAATAGAGGGTTTGGGGTATACAAACGCAAGCACCCACATATTACGTCTATTCATGGCATCCAACTTTCTGAAATCTTTGATTATCCCAACTTGGTCGTCTCGAAAGTAAAAATTCAGATTCCTAGGTGTTTGTTGTCCCTGACTGATGCACATTGACTTCAATTCACAAAGATGAGTGCGTCTTCCAAGTTTGACTTGAAAATCAACTCTTCTGCGACTGTTTGGTGGATTTACAGGAACCTCCCTTTGAAAGTCGTTGATAATGTGTTGGCGTTTCAATTGGCGAAGCAGGTACAAGAGTTCACCTTTGAACCATGCTTCAACACGAACATCATATTGTGAGAATGTTCTTATGCGAACTTGGTTGGCAGAGGTAGAGAACCGATCGTGAATGTACGACATTATGTCCAGCATGTCTTCCTCCAGATAGTTTGTAAGGCCGGAGCCCCGTGCTACTGACTCATGCTGGTGTGAGGGGCGCAGGGCACCTGACCTGAGGACTGGATGCGCGTGTCAGGTACCGAGCGCATGCTCAGAAGTGTGGGACCCATCCCCAACCCACTCGAAGTACGCCGGGGGCGAATACGAACACAAAAAACCCAAGCGCAGTCAGCGGGGCAGTGAAGGTGGTAGCACTATGCTGCACCTTCCTCACCTCTACACGGGCGGCATTCTTGAGAGCAATGAACGCTGGGGCGCAGGCGACAAGGAACGTCACCGTCCAAGCGATCCAAGTTCCGAAACCCGCCACCCCTGCTAACCTCGACGAGGAGGTCTGAATGATGAAGGCTACGAAGGCGAGCGATGCATACAGTTGTCCTGCGACAGTGAGTAGCAGACCCCACGGTGGAACCACTAGAGAGCGGGTTCGCCGCATCGCCGAGTGAGTCAGAAAAGCCCCCGGTGCGCCAGCGAGGCCTACGACGAATGTGAAGAGTGCAGCCGAGAGTGTCCCGCCGAATGCTAGGAGAATAGTATAGCCAACTGCACCCATTACGAACCCTCCGTGCTTGTGCGCCCAACGACAGCAGATTGGTGTTGTGTCAGGGCTATCTCCTTACAGAACACAGATTAGTCAACCAGCCCTTCGGGCATGGTTGACCTACGGACTATCGACTATCTTTTGATTAGCCTCACGCATTACTCTTTGTTGGATTTGCTTATCGAGATATTCCCAGTCAT
>CBDVBC010000457.1:0-1993 GCA_965372125.1 Candidatus Hermodarchaeota archaeon
TTAAACTATGAAGAAGCCGCGGCTATCCGTCTATGATGTGCTACGGGGGATAATCTTAGAGGACGAAACTACCAAAATCAAAACTATCGCTAATAAGATGAATGAGAAATATCATGGGGAGAAGGATAAGGTCAGCAGCCGAAAAGTCTCCCGCATCGCCAAGGATTTGAACCTCGTTGTCAAGAGCAGAAAGTATGGGCTGTAGATATTGCCGAATCAGAAGAAGCTTGGGATTTGGTGCAGAAGCAGTATCCAGTAGAGGAGGATGAGGAAAAGGGTGCTGGAACTGCGAAAGGTGCTGGAAATGCTGGGGAAGGAGATGCCAAAGGGGGTTCCAGCAGAGCACGCCACAAAAAGGTGAGACCTTCTCCTTCCACGACCAAACCAGCACCTTTGGGGGTTTCAGCACCCTCTGCATCAAAAACAGGGGGGACGTCCCCTAAAGATGCTAAAGATACTGTCTGTTTCAAGTGCCCACTTATTGGGAAAACGAGGATTAATGGGGAGGGGGTAGGTAAAAAAGGTGCTGGAACTGGTATTATGTTTATCGGTGAGGCCCCGGGGGAGCAGAGGTAAATAACCGCCCAGCCCCCTGTCTCTCTCCGATTTGTCAATGTTTCGGATAAATAGACACATTCTGGTCAAGCCATAGCTGTGGACGCAGCCTGTAACGCCGAGGTTAGTAGCACTATTGGCTAGGGGTCGATTTTTAAAGGGGCGGGGGCGATTTGATGATATATCCTAGCTTTGTGTGCGAATCCAGGCGTGGAAGTTTCATAATAAAGGCGAATTAATGCCTAATTAACCGCTAATTAGTGGGGGGGTAAATCCGAGCCATACGACCTTTTGGTTATGAACCCAACAAGCCATCACAGCTGACCCCTGATTGCACGAAATAGCGTTTTGTCCAGCAGACCGCGAGGCGCAGGCAATATTTGCTGCTTGGAGCACTCAGCATGGTGACAGTGCTAAACTGAGTGTGCTATACTTATGGTTGTCGGTTGCGCTCAACCACCAGCTGAGACCCCTACACCGACGCCGACGCCTACTCCTACACCGCCTCCGGAACCAGCTCCCGTACCCGGTCCAGAGCCTACTTTCCTACCTCCACAGCCCGCCTTCAAAATATACCTTCGGGACCTTGCATTCGACCCACTAGCTGGAAAGCCTGACATTCCACAAGAGCTAACAGCAGAGTCCCCGACAGGATATTACTTAGTGCAATTCACTGGCCCAATAGAGGATGACTGGAGAGCTTCGCTCTCCTCTCTGGGCGTCAGAGTTTTTAGTTACATTCCCAACTTCACACTAACCGTTGGTATGGATGAAACTGCGAGAGGTGAGGTGGAGAACCTCGATTTTGTCACAGAGCTAACTAGCGAAGTAAAATTGGTTGTGGATGAATCCGATGAGGAAGAATTGCCTTCACGGCACCCTTTCTTCCAAAAAGTAAATGTTCGAAATATTCGTAAAGCTCACAGGAATATTTGCGATAACATTTTTTGGATAGGCTTGACAAACAGTGATACATAAAGTAAAACAAGGTTGAGTGTTAAGAATTGGGTTTATCAGCCTACCTGGCGTCTCTTCTCTAGGGGTGGGGTAAGGAAAACAAGTCAGCCGGAGAAAACAATGCTTTGTCGATTAATAGGGGGAACCTATCAGCAGTTCACTGTGCTGGATTCACCAAGAATTAAGGGGAACCAAATGGGAAAACTCTAATGGATACCGAAAGACTTCGCCGTAATATCATTGCCACACAAACGACGCTGGTCTGCCGCTTCCTACCTGATGGCATACTCAGTTTCGTTAATAATGCCTACTCCACCTATTTCCACAAGAAGCACAAGGAGTTGATCGGCCACAGCTTTATGTCGTTTCTCGTCAAAGATGAGCAGGACAAGGTGCAGCGGATCATTAGCTCTCTTAATAAAGAGGAACCCATTGCGATACACAACTGCCGTTTGTTAGCAGACAATGGGCACATCCGTTG
>CBDVBC010000458.1:0-1985 GCA_965372125.1 Candidatus Hermodarchaeota archaeon
ATCGAAATTCTAGCTTGGCCGGCCTCAGCGCATTCAACATTGCTTGGGCAGCGAGAGTCTTCTAGAACTTCTAGAAACGTAAGGTTTAATTCCTTTTCAGTAAGTTGGGCAAGTTGATCGATAGTGATGGTGAAAGGTTGATCGAGCTGGACAGAAAGCACTCCATCGACTTCGGGGGGTGAGGGGGATGGTAGTTCCCATCGCCAGGCAATTAATAATCCCAAGATAGCCACTCCCCACAAACTTAACAAGAACCAATCCGAGGCTGGGACTGGTTCTGTGGCATATGGATCAGGGATAAAAATTCTGAGCAGGGCAATTACAAAGACCAGGATGCTCCAAATGCGAGCGATCCAACGGATAATTTTTACAGAACGAGAAGCAGCATTCACATTGCTCATGGGCTATCTCCTTTGGGCGAAAGTGAATAAAACCTGTCACTATTAGTATAGCATTGCGGGCGAACAGCCCCGAGCTAAGCCACTGCCGGGTTTTGCAGTATCACCACCCACAACCCGTAACGCTGCAAAAACGAAAACTGGCAACATGAGAACACTCGATTAGGCGGTCGGCTTCAGCGAGTGTTAGGCGGCCTGTCCAACCGCAAGCTGTGTTGTCAGCTTACAACTCCTTCACCCACGGTTCGGACAGGTCATATTCCGTGAACCCGACCGAGGCATACAACGCGTGCGCTGGCGGAGTATACGAGCCCACAAACGCCATCGTCGCTCCCATACTCTTGAGCCGGCGCAGACCTTCACACATCACCGCCTTGCCCAAGCCGAGCCGCTTGTGTTCCGGAGCCGTGCCCACCGGCTCAAAATATGCAGTGCGGGTCATGTCGTCATACCAGATGGTGCTGAAAGCCCCGTACTCGCCATCCGGGGCGACTGCCACGATATCCAGGTCACGCCGGTAGAGCGGCGCACACTGGATGTTGAGAAACCAGTCCCAACCTCCATAGTTCTCATCTGGCTCATCGGGATGGAAAGCTTTCCACGATACCCAGCCTCGTGCGGGGTGTTCCTCAGCGTCTCCCTGGGAGCGCACCGTGTAACCCGGCGGCGGTTGTGCCTCCAGGATCGGCTCATCCAACGACCGCCGACGTTGATACTCCTTCGAGTCGGGCTTGTCGACTTTGGTGTAGCCCCGGCGTGTCAGGATATCCTGACGCAATTTATCTTGTTCGTCGGCCCAGACCCATAGCTTTCGCTTCCCGTTCGGCACATAGATAGCCAGGTGCTTCTCGGCGAGAACCAGCATCTCTTCCTCCAGTTCCGGCGTGCGCAGACCGGGATGCACCTGCTGGAACACTTGGCCTTTACTTTCCGGGTTCAGCACAGCCGCGATCCGTCCGTCTGCCGTCTCCCAGATGAACACGACCTCCTCAATCCGGTAATCCTCAAGAAATTCATTCCGACGACACCACCAGTAATCTAACCGGGCGACGTGCCAGCTCAATTCTCGCCGGTCATTGAGCAGGAATACCTGGCGCAGGAAATCCCGGATACGCCAGTAGTCATCTTCATCTTGATACATGCGTAGGGTGAGTTTCATAGGTTTGCTTCTCTCCGCGAATGTGCGTTTACCGTAGGCCACCCAACGATTTGCGTGAGGCGCCCGCCAGGTTGGCAAGACTCCGCGATTTGATTATAGCCAAAGATTGCGAATATCGCGCCGGTTACCCTCCGCTGAAGGTGGGTCGGCTACATTAAGGGTTAGCTTAAACAGCGAGCACGAAGGATCTCCGCTCTATATATTCACTTTCTTGATGTTTGGCAGTAACCACAACTTTTCCAGATAGGGTTCAGTTGGTGCGTAGAAGCGAAAGATTGTAAACCACCCTTAGCCTGGATCTCCAGCACCCTTCTCCTTCTCCATCGATAGGAAATCGCGCCGGATCACTAGTCACCTCCAGCGAGAGATTGCGTAAAAACCCCATGCAATTTTTCGAAAGTGGGACGAAGACCCAAAAAATCAGCTAT
>CBDVBC010000459.1:0-1971 GCA_965372125.1 Candidatus Hermodarchaeota archaeon
AATGTACATGTGCATCAATCAACATCATCTTCATCAACCCGATGGTAGCGGTTCATCTTCAGGGACATCACCGACAACCTTTGCTGGTCTGCCAATCACAATGTTGTAGTCTGGAACATCGCGTGTGACAAGAGCGCCAGCCCCTACTAGTGCCTCTCTCCCTATTGTGACTCCGGGAAGGATTACAACTCCTCCGCCTATTCTCGCGCCAAACTTGATTACAGGTGCTTCTCTTTTAACTTCGTAACCCCGTCCATGGCTAATCTTTCGCGTATTCAGAGTTGAAACATGGACTGCCATAAAAACATGGTCTTCGATTATTAGGCCACTTGTTAGATGGCATTGCGCATAGACGCTAACATGATTACCGATTTGAACCTCGTGCTCAACAGCACAGAGGTTTCCTATGGTTGTATTCTTTCCGATTACAGTCTTCTCGCGAATAGTTGTGAAGCTGCAAATAGTACTATTATCACCAATTTCAACATCAGGATAAATCAAAGCGAACGGACGGACTGTAACGTTCTTACCGAGTTTTACCGATCCTAAGAAAATACCCCCGCTAGTTGGTGTGACCTCCTGAGGTAACATAACCTATTGTCTTGCAGAGTGCCCTTTTTAGATTTGGGCTTCTTAGGAGGTGGATTATCTATTTTGAGCAGTGGATAATTAAATGATTCCAGAATGTTTTTCAACCTGTTTTAAGGCATTGTTTCCAGTGGTTTGTGCATAAATTGATACGGAACGCATTAACCGTTGATCTTGAGGATTGGTTTCACCCTGAGTACGTTGCAAGTGAAGTGGATCCAGAACATGCTATTCCGATGATTGAGCAATCATATAAGAAAACATTACAACTTCTTAGTGAACTACAAATCAGGTCAACCTTTTTTGTTAATGGACAAATCGCTGAGCGCTTCCCAGATATTATACGCGAAATCGAAAACCAAGGCCATGAAATCGCCTCGCATGGATACACGCACACACCGCTTTGGAGAATGTCACCAGAAGTTTTTGCTAAGGAAGTATCCCGATCGAATGCGGTGATTCAGAAGGCTATTGGCAAACGCCCAATAGGGTTTCGGGCTCCTAGCTTCTCTTTATCGAATGAAACGATTTGGGCATTAAAGATTCTAAAGAAATTTGGGTATCTTTATGATTCTAGCGTGTTTCCTGTGAGAACCCCCCTCTACGGTGTACGAGGAGTTCCACTGCGACCTTACCGACCATCACTAGAAAACATCGCAGAGGAGCAAGAAGACGTAAAGTTCATCGAGTTTCCTCCGTTAGCTATTTCTTTTCTTGGAATACGGGTCCCCACACCCGGTGGTTTCTATTTCAGGATTACACCAGCATCACTTGTCAGACACGCAATAGCTAAAGTCAACCGTCTTGGCTACCCAGCGATGCTTTACTTTCATCCTTGGGAACTCATGGACGAAACGCCCCGAATCCGGCTTTCTCTCTTCCGCCGCTTTGTTTCCTACGTTAAACTGTCGCGTACTGAAAAGCAGATCCGATCTATAGCTCGCGTATTCAGGTTTGCACCAGTTAAGGAAATACTTGAACTCTGACTTTAGACTGTATCAAGGTCTCCCCATGTTAGAAACCATTTCCTCTGTGTGGATACTGTTCTTCTATTAAACTGCTCCGTGTTCAAATGGACGATAAAGTAATACTTCTCTGGGCTTGTCAAGAAGCCTAGGGTCTTTAGATCCTGTTGATATTCCTGATTTTGTATCATACAACCTACAAGGTCAGCGGATTGTTTTTTGAAGTATTCTATTGCTTTTGCAAAGAGCGCACGTCGAGTATGTCTGTCGCGTCTTTGAGTTAATACGTCCACGATTAGGCCGAAATTGAGTTCCATTCGACGCATTTCTCGGAGCACAATATAACCGACAATCTCTGATTCTCTCTTCGCAATAAGAATCCGGTAATCGCGGTTGGGTACTTCACAAAATCGGTAGT
>CBDVBC010000460.1:0-1968 GCA_965372125.1 Candidatus Hermodarchaeota archaeon
CGCCAGTTGGCGAGCCTCGTTCTCGGTCAGGGTGGCATCGATGATTTCATCGAGCTGGGATAATGGTATGACGCCGCCCTCACCGGTGTCTTGAGATATTCTGGACCCGAGGAAACGGCGGAGGTCGCGCGTTCAATCCGCGCCCGGCCCACCAACTACCTTCCAATCTTCTTGATGGCTGGACATTCATCAGTATTAACACAAGTCTTTTAAGCTGCGATTTTGCCTCTTATCGAGCCACAACGGTGATGAAGATGCCACGCCAGGTTAAAACTGAAGAAGAGTTTCTTGCTATAGTGGATCGAGCGATAGAGTGCCGAGTAAAGAGGTTGCAAGATACGGTGAAGCTGAAATTACGAACCAGTAGATACTTGTATACCTACAAATGCGACACGGCAACTGCTGAGCGTCTAATAGGCAGACTGAAAATCCCTGTAGTGGATGTTTAAGCCGGTCCGATGATGAGGCTTTCCTTTTAAGGGATAAATGGGAAGAAGAGGCGAAGGAGGAAGCCAATAAGCAATCCTAGAAGGCCTAGGCCCACTGGAACGGGAAGTCCGGGCATCAAGCCACGTTTTTCCAAAAGACGCAATGTGATGCGGAAACCAGCAACAACTCCTATCACTGTAAAGAGTGTGGGTAAGAATCCAAAGTTCACGACAGCCAGCACCGTCATCATACAGTAAAACGCTATATCTCCCAGACCTATATCGTATTCAGCAGTTGAGACAGCGAGGGCTCCGAGTTTCTCCGGGGCGCCATCGGTGAGTTCTACAATCTTCCGGATCGGACCCTTCTTCACACTGAAGTAATCATAGATAGACAGAGCGATTAGAAGGAGTATACTTGTCCATACAGGCAAGACAACGCCCAGGAATGCGCCAATACCGGATCCGAAGATTAGCAGGCCAGCATTTTTCATTCGATTATCTGGCTCGACCATAATGAAGGCAAGGCTAGCAGTAGAAGCGAAGGCGAAAAGGATGACAACAGCAAGAAGGGCATCGATTTCCATGACGAGGAGTAACATGTAGCCAAAATAGGCAACGATGACTATTCCTATGAACACAAATGCGCCAATGAGAATATATCGAAGGATGTTTTCACGCCCGTACTTGAGTAGGATAATAACAAGTACAGCGCCGACAGTTGCAAGAACTACAAATAATAATGCGTTGGCAATCGCTGCGCCAAAGCCGCCAATAGCCTCGGAGAAAGGCTCCGCGTATAACCTGCTTCCCGAGAGGAAGACGATGAGTCCTAGAAGGCTTGCACCAAGCATTGCGACTAGGAGGTTCCCCATTATTGTTCCAATAGATTCTCCTGAAATTACGGGCATATCTTCTGTCAAAATAACTCACTTCATTTCAGTTCAATACGTTGACCTGTTTCTGCAGCGGAGGCATTAACACCATGTCGTTCTTTGAGAGTAGTTGCCAGGAACTCACATGCTTCAGCTTCGCCGTGAACCACAAATATGTTCTGGGCGTTCGAGAAAGCCTTCCCTAATCCTAGTAGTTCATCTTGACCTGCATGAGAAGAGAAGTCAAACAAGTGGACACGTGCTTTTACTTTTTGGGGTCCTAATCCGTCATTGAAAACGTGATTCTCCAAGAGATTACGACCTGGCGTTCCTGGAATCTGAAATCCAACAAGCATTACTGCATTCTTGACATCATCTAATATCTGACGCATGTACATTGCAGCAGTACCACCTTTCAACATACCGGCTGGGGCTACCATCACACAAGCCTCTTTCATCACGCTTGTTCGTTGACGTTTACTCCGAATCCAAGTAGCTTTCTTCAGCGCATACCGTAAAAGTGGATAATCACGGAAGAAAGATGAATGGCGAAGGAAGATCCGAGCAGCTTCCCGAGCCATCCCATCCAGGTAAATCGGGCATTCAACCTTGTGTTTAGCGAGAATACACAATATCTCTTGTGAGCGTGCTACAGCAAAGGCTGG
>CBDVBC010000461.1:0-1966 GCA_965372125.1 Candidatus Hermodarchaeota archaeon
TGGCTGCATGAAGTGCCTGGCGGTATGTCCAGTAGCGGTCTTTGTCAAGTGGGAACTGGAATCTGGTAATGTGAAGGTCGATCCGGTCAAGGAATCTGATTGCTTGGAGTGCTTGATCTGCGAGATTGTCTGTCCAGTTGATGCAATCCTCATAACCAGAACCCCTACCACCCATGATACTCTCAAAGCTTTATTAGATTAGGTACACAAGCTCCAAGATGGAGGCTCAATCATGTTTGACATTTTACTAAGCGACGCAGAAAAAGCGATGCGTGATGAAGCCCGCATCTTCGTCCGAGATAAAGTAAGTCCCGACCTTCTTGTTCGCCTTGACGGAGAGACACAGGAATACCCCTACGAATTCATAAAGGCAGCCGCCAAAGCCAATCTGCTGGGCATCCGCTTCCCAAGCCACTATGGTGGTCGTGACCTGAACTGGGTTGCCGAAATGGCGGCGATCGAGGAAATCGGCGTCCTCGGCATCGCCCTCGGCTGCGCCTACTCCCTACCAAGCATCATCGGCGAAGCCCTCCACCGCTTCGGCACCGAAGACCAGAAACGCAAATACCTTGCACCCACCCTCCACGGGGAGAAAATATGCGCAGAAGGCCTCACAGAGCCCCGGGGTGGCTCCGACTTCTTCGGGACTGTGACCACGGCAACCCCTCAAGGCGATCACTTCCTAGTTAATGGTGAGAAACGCTTCGTCGCAGGAGGCGTTGGTGCAGACTACTTCCTGATCTATGCAAAAACCGACCACAAGGCGCCTCCCCACAAATCCCTCACTGCCTTCCTCGTAGACCGGGATATGGGAGTTCAAGTGGATGAGCAATACAAGTTGATGGGATGCCGAGGAATGGGAGCAGCCCGTATTGTTCTTAGTGACGTTGAGGTACCCAAGGACAACATTATTGGCTCCCTCAATGATGCTACTGATGTCTTTAACGCCATGATGGTACCCGAACGCCTCACTTCAGCTGCCGGCGCCATCGGCCTCGGTCGTGCAGCCCTTGAGATAGCCATCCATTACGCTGCCCGCCGTGAAGCCTTCGGACAAACCATCAGCCGCTTCCAAGGCGTAAACTTCAAAGTCGCTGACGCTGCGACTGCCCTAGATGCAGCCCGAGGCCTTGTCTATCGAGCAGCTCGCCTTGCGGACGCAGAACTGCCCTGCCGGAAAGCCGTCTCACAAGCAAAGCTCTTCGCAACCGAAGCCTGCTACAAGACAGTCTCAGAAGCCATGCAAATCCTCGGCGGCATAGGGTATACCTCAATCTATCCAATAGAACGTCTCTTTCGTGACGCTCGTTTAGCAACTATTTGGACGGGTACCAGTGAAATCATGCGTCTGATTATACAAAGCGAAGTCTTCAAAGAGGTCTTAGGTGAGCCACGGGGCATAAAGCGGGATGTGGAACTTGACACCCCTGGCGCAGATAAAACAGATGAAAAGGTCTTCAAGGCAGAATCTGACAAGTATCAGTCAACCCGCGACTAGCCGCCCTCTTAAGTGAAAACTACACATTACTCCACGCTGGAGGCACTCCATATCCAGCAAACCACCATGTCGGAGTGATAGCGCCGTGACCCCATCTGAAATACGTCCTTGGAAACGACTCAGCACTCGTCTTATCTATGAGAATCCATGGATTACTGTTCGCGAGGATAAGGTTCAACTACCAAGTGGCCGCACCACAATCTATGGAGTTGTAGCCGCCAACCGAGACTTTGTAGGTGTGGTCCCCTTTCTTGACAAGGAAACCGTGCTCCTAATCCGCCAATACCGCTATATTCAGGATGAAGTGACCTGGGAAATTCCCGCCGGAGGAATAGAGCCGGGTGAAGCTCCTGAACAGGCAGCACAACGGGAGCTAAGAGACGAGGTCGGCTCCGAAGCTGACCGGCTTGAGCTAGTGCATATCATGCGATCCAAGAAAACCCTTTTTTTGAGTCTTGTCAGCAGATT
>CBDVBC010000462.1:0-1956 GCA_965372125.1 Candidatus Hermodarchaeota archaeon
TGCATCGATCTTCTCGATCCCGATCGCGGTAAGTTCGTCGTTTTCGACCGCGGTACGGCAAGCACCGCTTCGCGGTTTACGACCATGATCGTATGGCTGACCCACTATCCCCACTTCACACGCCTGGCCGGAAACGGCGTCCTACGCCGCGGAAAAGAAAACATCGTCTTGGAGGTAAAGCACCACAGCAGCTACCATACTCAGACTGGGCTTGACGTGGTCCGGATAGCCCGAGCTACTCTGGAAGATTTCCAAGAAGGTTATACCCGAGGAATAACTCCTCTCAAGTTCACTAAACACCTGATTGTATCAAACACTAAATTATCTCCTCAGGCTGAGCGGTATGCACGGTGTCGAGGACTTGGATTCATCGGTTGGTTCAATCCAGCAACTGGAAGCTTGAACGAGTTAGTTCTTCGCCATCATTATTACCCAATCACCTTTCTCCGGGGCTTACGCCCAACGGAGCACCGACAATTCTCCTTGGCAGGAGTCTACACGCTCAAGGACCTTCTGTCCCGGTCACTGAGAGACCTCGCCTCCTCGACTGGGCTCTCACAAAACCGGCTATCCGTCCTTGCTCAGCGAGCCCGACGCGCAATAGACTTCAAAACCAAAGGCAACTAACCAAACCCGACAAAAGGAGTTGCTAACTGTTGGCGTTTTTGCACCAAACATACCCAGATATAGACATCTACCATATTAAATGGGTAATACGAGGAGTTAAAATAAGAAACTACCACCTAGGCAACGAGAACCCCACACCTAGGAGCGGAAAAAGGCGCTGCTAAAAACCCCCACGAAAACTCCCAACATGCTCGTTCTCCGGGCCTACAAGACCGAACTCCGCCCCAACAACAAACAGCGCAGCCACCTCCGCCAACACGCCGGTACGGCAAGATTCACCTACAACTGGGGACTCACACAGAAGACCCAGGCATACCAGCAGACCGGGAAATCCCCCAGCGCCATGGAACTCCACCGCCAACTCAACCAGCTCAAACCGACCAGCTTCCCCTGGATGTACGAGGTCTCCAAGTGTGCTCCCCAGGAGGCTCTGCGGGACCTGGACCGGGCCTTCCACCACTTCTTCCGCCGGGTCAAGACGGGGGAGAAACCCGGCTTCCCCAGATACAAATCACGGAAACGAGGTGTGGGCTCCTTCCGCCTTACAGGCGCCATCCGAGTCCACCCGGATCGAATCCAGCTCCCCCGCCTTGGCACCCTCCGACTCAAGGAACAAGGCTACCTGCCTTGTGGGGCCCCTTGGTGCCGGGTATTGTCTGCGACGGTATCGGAGAAAGCGGGCCGATGGTTCGTGTCGGTGCAGGTGGAGGAACGTATCACCGTACCAGAAAACACAGGCCCCCCTGCCGGCGCTGACTGGGGGCTGGAAACCCTCCTCACGGTCTCGGAGGGGACCGAGTTCGAAAACCCTAGAGCCCTAGCACGGTTTAAGCGTAAGATTAGCCGGGCCCAGCGAGCCCTCTCCCGCAAGCAGCAGGGTAGCCGCAACCAGGCACGGACGCTCCTCCGGCTTCAGCGGCTGCATGTCCGGGTCGCCAACATCCGCCGTGACGCCCTCCATAAGGCCACAGCGTGGCTGGCGAAAAACAAGTCAGCCACCGTCATCGAGGACCTACATGTGGAGGGGCTGCTGAAGAATCACAGGCTAGCCGGGGCGGTTGCTGACGCGGGGTTTGGTGAGTTCCGTAAACAGCTAGAATACAAGACCAGATGGTACGGCTCCAAGCTCCATCTGGCGCCCCGGTTTTACCCCTCCTCCAAGCGCTGTTCTCGATGTGGGCATGTCAAGGAGGCTATGCCTTTGGGTGTGCGTGTCTTCCGCTGTGAGGGGTGCGGACTGGTGTTGGGTCGGGATCGGAATTCGGCACGGAATTTGTTATGGTTGTTGGTCGCCGCCAGTTGGGCGGAGACCCTAAACGCCTGGCTGAG
>CBDVBC010000463.1:0-1951 GCA_965372125.1 Candidatus Hermodarchaeota archaeon
TACCATAAAAGACAGCGGCAGATGTCTGCCCGGTTATTTCAACGCCTTGCTTGGCATATTCTTGTACTATAATTCCTGTAATGCGGGCTTCAGGAGCCTTGGCTCGGACATTGGCGAGTATCTCTTGGTATGCCTCACGAACTTCTTCAGCTGTTCTGAGGTTTAGTTTGATTGCTCCAAAATCGCTTTTGTGGATCACGTCTGGACTTAGCACCTTGATTACAACGGGATAGGGGATTTTTTCTGCAGCTTCTACAACCCCGTCTTCGGTTTTTGCGATGAGAAACTTGGTCACAGGAATCTTGTATTCCTGCATTATGGTTTTTGCTTCGTGTTCTAGCAGGAAGGTGCGGTTTTCGGCTCTTGCGGCTGAGATTATTTCCTTGGTTTTGAGCAAAGCATTCACCTTTACAGTAATTCTCTTGCCCACTGCACCTCAGTCTAATTAAACTTTGCATTTAGAAGAGTGGCTACCTGAATCGCTCAAACCCCTCACCGCCAGTTAGTGTGTTTGATATCTGTGTGAACAAGATATCTAGGTTTCCATTAGTCCTTGAAGAAATTGGAGTTACATTTGTCCCGGCAAATATCCGTTGAAGTGCACGATATAATTCACTAGTTAACTCGCTTTGGAGTTGATTTCTTGACTTCTCGGTATCAAAAATAAGTTGATCAACATCATCAAGCCAAGTCATCAGGCGTTCCAGTTCATCTTCTGATAACAAATCTGCTCTAGATAATACATTGAGTTGAGGCAAGTTAAAGCGCACCAGTACTGAGGCAGATAGGAGTAAAGAAGAGACGAAGCCAGCGGGCGTTCTCCCTAGCGCAGAGTCAACGAGAAAGATTAGCATCTTACTATCACCGCCTATCGAGGATACGATGATAGGGCCCGTTTCACGGAAAGCGAATAATTCTATTTGACCTGGCGTATCAAGTAGTACAAAGTCAGTGCCAAGATCCTCTATTTCCTCCTTGAGCGTGTCTAGATGTGCACTCATAAGATCTATGGCAGCGATGAGCCCACCGTTTGGACCAAGATTATATTTTTCCATTACTTGCTGTAGAGAAATATAATCCCGAATATCTACATCTGGTGAGTAGGGTAGCAAAATAACTCCTGGGTCAAGATTAACTGTAGCTACACTGATTTTAGCGTCTTGTAGCCAATTAGCAAAAACACTTGTGAGTGTCGACTTTCCCGATCCTGCTGTCCCGACGAAATAGAGTGAATGCACCATTCCTGTCACATCTCAACTTTGAATTTTCGCAGTGTTTTGATAAGGACGCCGATATCTTCAATTTTTAAGAGATAGAGGGGGATTTTTTCCTTTTCAGCGATTTTTCTGGCTACCTCGTCAACCTCCTTCAAACCATGGAGGATTACAATCGAGGGGCGCACTGCAGTTCCTAAGCCCATTTGGGATGTTCGTATAGCAACCATTGGCGAGCGGCCTGTGCTGACATTAGTGAAGATAGCGGCGCGATGAGGGGTTGCTCCATACAGCTTCATCATTTGCTCTGGTGCAAGTTGGAGAATTGCTCGTAAACTATCGATCGCCGTGTACCCAAAGATTTCCCGGGAAGGGAGAGGATCCTCAACAACCGTTTCACAATCCAGGTAATCAATAAATTGCTTAGAGAGAACTGGTGCTGGGAATTCACGTATATCCAATAGAACATCAGATGGAATCTCTTCACCAAGAAGACGTATAAAAGCCCGAACGATTTGACCACCACGTTTCTCATCAATAGCGATTAAGCTTTCAGCGAACTTTCGGATAGTATCAGCACGAGGTGACCTGCGACGGCCACTCTCATAATCGCTAACCACTGAAGGGGAAATGCCTAGATACCCTGCTAACTCGTTTTGTGAGACATTGAATTGTTCTCGCCACTTACGCATAACTCGACCAGGATTCTCAGCTAGAGAAATATCTCCTGCGATATT
>CBDVBC010000464.1:0-1949 GCA_965372125.1 Candidatus Hermodarchaeota archaeon
AAGTTTATTTTGTCGACACGGTGATGATTACGTCTCCAAAATGTCCTTTGAAGCGGAAATGATAGTACCTGCAGAACGGGCGGATGACCTAGGGCAAAAAGCAAAAGCCACGATTACTTTCCTTCAATATTCTATAACCATTGTGTATAGGAATAACGAGAATATTGGTTCCTTGGGTTCTCTTGAACTTACCGAAGAAAAATTAGTACATATTACACTTACAGATGCTCGAAAAAATCTATTATTTGATCATTCTGTACCATGGCGTAATTCGGCAATTACTGGAAGACGTTCCGGAGGTCCCTTTATATCTACCGAAGGAACGGGTGATAGTCGCATTATCAAGTTGCACCAGGATGGAGGTAGTCGTGGAAGACCGCTTTCTCGACAGGCCGTTAACTTACCGAGAACTGTTCTCTCAGTGGCAAACGCTGCAGAAAGTCCAACAGCCCTGCTTGCTCGCAAAGAAATGCAATCCTGGCAACTTCTGCAGCTAGAACCATCCGCGTTGCGAAAACCGGATGAATTTTCAGCGCCGACTAAACTTCGTTCCAATGGCTCCCACCTTTCGGCAGCTCTGTATCGGTTAGCGTGTCAAGAAACACCGGGCAAAGCTCGTCGTAAAACTCAAGGCAACCAGGCGCCCATGGTATATGCACAGATCGCCAATCGTTTAGCTGAACTGATTGATGATGTACATGAACTTTACGTTGACCGGGACGAACGCAGAGAACTACTAACATTATATGTAACCGGTAAAGACAAGACTTCCCATGCAGCACGCGCATTATCTGATGGGACTTTACGCTTTTTAGCACTCGCAGTTCTTGCACAGGATCCGCAAGCACAGGGAGTCTTATGCCTGGAAGAACCAGAGAATGGCATCCATCCCGAGCGTATTCCTGCGATGATCCGACTTCTCAGAGACATCGTCACTGATGTTAATGAGCCTATAGGTCCTGATAATCCACTTCGCCAAGTTATTGTTAATACTCACTCTCCAGCGGTCGTTCAGCAGGTCCCTGAAGCTAGCCTACTAGTTGCCGAAATCAAGGAATTATTTCGTGGAAAAAACCGTGTTAAAGGAGTGTCTTTTAGCTGCTTACCTGACACGTGGCGCGTCAAGAAGTCACCCAATCGCGAACATGAGCATGTTTGTCCAAAAGGTAAGCTACTCGCCTATCTCAATCCAGTTCCTCTGGCAAAATCTTATCATGAAATTGATGAGACCAGCGCTGCCAAACGGCCTAGAAAATCTCGCCGAGTCGTTGATCGAGAAGATGTGCAGCCACTGTTGTTCCCCATTCCCCGTCAATAGAAATGAACGAATTGCGCTACACTTTACTCTCTGATGGTTCCTCGAATAAGGCGCTCATGCCCATACTTACTTGGCTATTGCAAGAGCACTTACACGACTCCGCCATCCAAGCGGCGTGGGCCGACCTCCGGTGCCTGCCTAATCCACCATCAATAATGTCTAAAAGAATCCAGTGCAGTATTGATTTATACCCTTGTGATTTGCTCTTCGTTCATCGAGATGCAGAAAACGAACCTTCGAACAATCGATTTAGTGAGATAAATAGAGCTGTTGAAGAGGCTAAGGCGGTCACTGAAGTACCGCCCGCAGTTTGTGTTGTGCCCGTCCGGATGCTCGAAGCATGGTTGTTGTTTGACCTTGATGCCATTAGGAGAGCTGCAGGAAATCCCCATGGAAGACAATCCCTGAATCTTCCAAATCTTCATAATCTCGAACATTTACCGAGCTCCAAAGAATACCTTCATCAACTCTTACGCGACGCAAGTGGACTCCGGGGCCGCCGTTTAAGATCGTTTAATCAGAACAGCGCAGTCCACCGAATTCCCGAATATATCGAGGATTTCAGCCCCTTACGTACTCTACCTGCATTCCGCAGTTTGGAAACTAAAATTGCGGAAACTATCGCATCTTT
>CBDVBC010000465.1:0-1936 GCA_965372125.1 Candidatus Hermodarchaeota archaeon
GATTCCCTTGTCTCTTTCTTAACCGAGAAACTTTCGAGTGATGTTAAAATCTCCAAGTCGGAAAAAGACGTCTACATCCGAAGCGACAGTCCACACAACCCTTCGAAAACCAAACTCCGTACCTACTTGAAACGATTTCTCCACCTCAACAATTTACGCGGTGACCTGAAAATAATTTCACGCAGCAAAGACCGCTTCGCATTAATAGAATACACAATAATCGAGTACGTTACAGAATAGTCCCACACTCTCCCCGGACAACCCGGTGTTTTACCCCAATCCCTGCAGTTCTAGTGCTAACTCTAGTGAAATCGGACCCAGTAATACTCGATTTTAAGTGGAGTTGTTAGCGTATTAGCACCTTGCAATGGAGGATGCTCTTCTTGTTACACCTGAAAATATTGGTTGTGGGGCCTCAAGGAACTGGGAAAACCACTATTATACACCGAGTAACCAAACGCCCATTTTCAGTAGAGGTTAATGGTAAGACGGTTGGTCTTGATTTCGGGGTTCTAAGAACTAGAGGTCTGCAGGTTCATCTTTTTGGCGTTCCAGGCATGCGTCATTTCAATCTAGTTCGGAAGGCTCTATCGACGGGGACCCACGGGGTTGTTCTTGTCGTTGATAGTACTGATGCTCAGTCTATTATCGAAGGTGAGCGATACCTTCAGGAAATCTTTGGAGCAAATGTGCCTCCTTTTGTTGTTGCTGCCAACAAGCAGGATAAAGCGGGAGCACTATCTCCACATGAAATCCAGCAGTTACTGACAACCACCGCGCCAGTTTTTCCGACCTCCGCACGAAGAGGCGATGGACTGG
This sequence comes from Candidatus Hermodarchaeota archaeon, assembly GCA_965372125.1. Lineage (GTDB taxonomy): Archaea > Asgardarchaeota > Hermodarchaeia > Hermodarchaeales > Hermodarchaeaceae > YT-063. The sequence goes on from CBDVBC010000465.1 coordinate 820, forward strand.
AAACGCTTCTACGAACCCTTATTCAACTATTGCTCCGTTTCGGAAAAGGCCGTGATATCACTGCACTCCAACACGCCTAGTAGCCAGGAAAAGGCTTATCAGCAATCTTAGCGAAACGAGGAGTGGTTAGCATCTTCTTTGTTGAGGTAATTAAAATGGTACAGCAAATTGAAGACGGGCAACTAGACGAGTTTGTTAAAACACATGAAATTGTGATTTTGGATGTTTATACGGTCTGGTGTGGACCCTGCAAAACGCAGACCGTGATTCTCAAAGATCTTGCGAAGGAAGTGGATTCACAGCGTGTTTCAATAATCAAGATGGATGCTGATCAATGTCCTGTCGCTTGTCAACGCTTTGGTGTATCTGCGATTCCAACTCTTATACTATTCAAGGATGGAGAAGTGGTCAAGGACCACGTTGGTGTTTGGTCGAAAGCTGATTTGCTGCAGGAGATTGAAGCACTACTATAGGGCTCTTAAGGAATAGCAGTCAACAGTATTTGTGTGGTAATTCTGAAGTTCTCTTATTTGGGGTTGAATCGATGCGATCGGTGGCAGATGAAGACCTAGCAGGAATTGAAGCTGTACTAGAAAGTTTAAGCGGGGAAATTGACGGATTATTAGCAACCCTAGTACTAACAAGAGCAGGGCTCCCAATATGTTCAAAACTTGTAAAAGATGACGTAGATGAAGCATACTTGTCAGCTAGTTTGGGAACATTACTCAGCGTCACTTTAGAATTATCTGAAAAGGTCTTCACGCACCAACCTTCTCGGGTTATTGTTGACACAAAATTAGGGAGCATGATCCTACGCGCTATAACTGAGGATATCCTGATTGTAGTAATCTTCAAGAAACAACACTTGGGTAGTATTCTGCTCCTCATCGAGTATGCCGCTGGTCGAATAGCACAGCTACTCCAATAAAGTGACTACTTTTATCCTAGTACTGAATTTGCTTTTGATCGGTGACCTAGAAGAAGAAGGTTCGACGTTTGGGTTTATCTTCTTCCTCTTCTGTAGAACCCTCGCTTGTTACAGGCTGTGTTGATTCAGGGGAGGATGCTGGTGGCACCTCGGGAATGGGGGGGAGTTCCGGTGCTGGTGAAACTTCTG
>CBDVBC010000466.1:0-1933 GCA_965372125.1 Candidatus Hermodarchaeota archaeon
AGCTAGATTAAGGGTGGATTGAGGTTCGGGACATTGAATCGTGTCAAGGTTGAAGGTAAACACAAGGAACATCAAGTGCTCATGTACGCAATTAGTACTTGCAATTGGTGCCGTATGACCAAGAAGTTCCTAAAGGAACTCGGCGTTGAATACGAGTATATCGACGTGGATCTTTGTAGTAAGGAGGACAAAGAAGCAGTAAAGCAAGATATTCAACGCAGAGGCGGAGACCTCCGATACCCCACAATCATCATAGATGACAAGACGATAATCACGGGATTGCGGAAAGAGAAGATTAAGGAGGTTCTGGGTCTTTGACAACGCTCAAGGTTGTACGACGACGTGCAGAAGCTGACGCCAAGATGCACGGCTACTCTTTGAACCCTGATGAGGAGATGCTCGGTCACGTACTCAAGGGGCTCAAGAGAAATGAGGAGCGGTACGGTTACCCGTCGTGCCCGTGCCGGTTAGCAACAGGACATCTTGAGGAGGACCGAGACATCATTTGCCCCTGCGATTACCGGGATCCCGACGTTGAAGAATATGGGAACTGTTACTGCGCTCTCTATGTCAACAAGGAGGTAGCTGAGGGCAAGGCAGAGGTACAACCCATCCCTGAGCGTAGGCCAACAAGTAAGCTGGAACAGGCTCATGGTGAAACAGCCACAACAGCAACCGGGCATGCAGCAAAGCCTGATGTTGAATCTTCTAGCTCTGAGACTAATTTGAAGTTCTGGTTCTGTAGGGTTTGCGGGTATGTTTGCTTCCGTGAGGAGCCACCCCACAAGTGCCCGATTTGTCAAGCGAAGCGTGAGATGTTCAGTGAGATTGTTCTCGGAATGAACTGGAGAACACGCTGACCACTACACAATCAAAGGCACGAATACTGTTAGCCACCTTTTCAATGGCCAATCGCTTTGAAGAGTAGGGGAATTACGAAAGCGCCAAAGAACCCGACTAGGATGTATTTTATGAACCGCAGAGTAAAGGCAAGGACAGCGCCTAGTGTAAACAAATCGAAGAACACGGTAAGTGCAAAGTAGAGGACAAGGGCGACAACGAGTCCAACAACAACGCGGAGGATTCGGGTTTTACGTGAAACCTCAGTGGAGAAGTCGATATATCGAGCCTCCAGGGCTGCACCTACGCCAAAGCCAAAGACGACACCCATGGAAACGCCGATATTCTCGGTGGGGAAGTAGAGCATTGGATACATACTGTAGAAGATGGCGAAAATCCCGAAGAACACCAACGCTAAGATTGGAAATACTAGACTTTGTAGGAATCCGGGTAGCCAGTCCCATCGCTCAAGCAGGAATGGTACGATGAAGAACGCCATGACAACGATTACAATGCCTATGCAGGCGCCCCCTATCACATCGCCTAGCCAGTGCATGCCTAGCCCCATCCGTGCTAACGTACTAGTAACAACCAAGAGAACAGATACAACCCAAACACTCCAGCGGCGTATTTTTACAGATGCCCAGCCCCAGAATGTTGCCGAGTTCTGTACTGCTCCACTAGGGAACCCGTAAGATATGTCTAGTTTGTGTTCGGGATTGGGTCGAAGTGACGGATCGGGTCGGGGCATTTGGAAAGCGTACTTGAGCAAGATGTTGATGAAGCTGGAGAACATCAAAAGGTTAATGGCGATTTTACTTTCCTGTTTATTGAAGCACCAGTAGGCTATACCCAGCAGGGCGATGAAAACCAGCTCGCCGCCCACCTCGTTCAACACAACCCATAGGATGTGGGGAAACTGCTGGAGGAATAGGATGACGCTAATGGCCAAGGAGTCAAAGAAGAACTGCATCATCGCCACACCAACGAAGTGTAGATACCAACTTGCCTAAAAACTGAATAGGAACTAAGCGATTTTGAAGAGTGGGTGCTTGAGGTCGACTTTGCCTGTTCTATCAAAGACGAGATGCCC
>CBDVBC010000467.1:0-1929 GCA_965372125.1 Candidatus Hermodarchaeota archaeon
GGGATGGGATGATTCGCTTCAAATTCGTCAGATGTTCCTCCACAAGGCTGACCGCGACCCTACTATGATCAATAAAGCCAAGGCAGAACTTTCCAAGGTGGGTGCTGACGCGGTTGTTCTAGAGGCTTTGATGAACTTCCTCAATGATGCCGTTGAATATACTCGGGAACAGATTACCCGTATACTCAAAAAATCCAAAACAAAACAAAAGGAATTTGCCAAGAAACTTCATCTGCAGAAGTTCTTTAGCCGAGTGGAAACCCGCATTGATGACGCAGAGAAAGTAGTTGAAGGGCTAAAGAGTGAAGTGAAGGGATTACAAGGTCTTGTCTCTACTCTTGGCGAGAAGCAGATGAAGCGCGTATACGACACGCTACAGGACAGCTCCCGGGCAACCGAAGAAATGCTCGCATCCAGCGAACGTGGTGCAGTTGCCCTAAACATCATCGAGATTATCCTCGCAGGCACAATCGCCTTTGATGTCATCGAAACAATTAACACAATCGGTTTTCTTGACACTGTTTTTGGCGGCTTTGGACCCTCGGGTACATTCATTATTTTGGGTACAACAATGGCTATCTGGCTAGGTGTTGCCATTGTTCTCTACAGGTTCATGGCCTATCTCACCAGTAAACATGAACCGCTATTCTCCATGCAGCTGCGCCTTGAAGCGCCCTGCCACATAGACCGACTAGAAAAGTATCTAGCCACCAAGGATATCACAACTCTGATCACCAAGCAGGATGGTATCACTGATGCCACTAAGGCATCCTGGGAAGAAGAAGACAAGGGGAAGTGGCTTGGCGAGAAGCCAAAACTATCTATAGTCTATGATGGCTTGAATGGTTACATCCTCACTGTCATTGCTGAATTCAAGAATCCCAATATTAACCGTGAAGAGCTCCGGCGTATCCTTCTAAAAGAGTTACAGCCGCTCCTCCGAGGGCCAAACAATTTCCTTTAGAAGCTAAGTTCCCCAAAGAGTTTAATCGAAGAAGCTATTGAATCTGTGGTATGGGTTCTGCACCGGGATGGGTTCCTCGTTTATTACCGGAGGAAGACCTTGAGGTAGGTGGCATCATTGACGTTGATGTACCGCCTCGAACCGAACACCACCGAACAGTGGAGGGTATCTGGTTTGCTACGAAGAAATCACTCCTCCATCTTCACCGAAAGGGTTGGGGTAGATGGACCCACGAAGATGGTTTACCCACGCCTTTGTCTGCAATCGCTTGTGGATTAGCAGGCTCAGTCTATCTCGGCACAGAAAAGGGGGAGATTTATTCGTGGAGTGGTCCACAACAGCACAAACTGCTAGAACAGGTGCCAGATACTGGTATTGGACGCTTGCGCCTTGGTTATCATCGCCGATTCCGTCAACATCTTTTGGTCGCAGGTTGCGGCACCCCAAATATACCAACGCATAACACTCTGTGCATCACCCTCTATGGGGATCTACTAACGCCTAGTGGCAAGGCAAGGCGAGGACAAGCATCTGCCCCCTCGATCGTTCATTCCGAGCCCCTGCCAACGGGAGCAAAGGGGAGCACGACTGATATCACATTCAATGCTGCAGGGACTCCCCATCTGGTCTTCAGGGATAACCGATACTCTGACAAACCAAGCTTTATCTTCCATCGCCTACAATTCCTACGCCGTCCAAAAAGGGAACTGCGTCTAAAGTGGCCTGCCTTCTCTATCATCGAGACAGAATGTACCACTATCGAGTACATGCGGAAACGCTTCTCCAGTGGGCTCTGGGTGGGAACGCCTGGTGGCCTCTATCACCTAAACCCTTCTAATCCTTCAAACCGATTGGGAACCTTGCTCAACATTCCCTCCACTGGACCGGTCTACGATATCTTCCAAGACAGCCGTAATTGGTTGTGGGTCGCTGGCCATGATGGACTCTTTCTTCGCGCCAAGAGG
>CBDVBC010000468.1:0-1909 GCA_965372125.1 Candidatus Hermodarchaeota archaeon
GTCTATCCTGCCTGGCCTGATGATTGCTGGGTTTAGGTTCCAGGGCTCGTTGGTTGCCATTACGACAATGAAGTTGCTGTCCGCCTTGACGCCGCTCATCTCTTGGAGGAACTGGGCCTCAACACGCTGTGGTACCTCAGACCCTGAGGACTCGAGCGGGATCAGTTTGTCTACCTCGTCTACGAATACGATGGCGGGGGCAGCTTTTCGTGCGCATGTGAACAATTTGGCGACGATTTTTTCTGATTCACCAACATACTTTGACATGATAACTGATGGGTCTGCCACTAGTAGGCGAAGGTTGAACTGTCCTGATGCGCACTTGACCACATAGGTTTTTCCGCAACCAGGAGGTCCGTAAAGCAGAAGTCCGGAGATGGACTTGACACCCAGCTGTTTCCATTTGTCAGGGTATTTGAGGGGTAGCTCTATGCTGTCCTTAAGATCGCTCTTGACTTTCTCCAGTCCTGCAAGGTCATTGAAGCCTAGGGTAGATTGGGAAGCAAAAGAAAAGAGTTCGAGACAATCTTCGGCCATATCTACTGACCCTGCGCTGGCGCCCGGTGCCTCTGTGATTTTCCGGCTGGGTGCTTTCTGAAGTTTCTCTAGCAGCTCCTTGTATGTTTTAGCGGTTTTCCTCCAGACATCCTTGAGATCTTGTGGGGCTGACATCTCGAGTCCTTGAAGGACGTTGAGGATTTTCTTGGTGGTTACGATGGCCTCATCATATTTTCGTGCCTTGAGCTGCATGCTAAGGCGTTGCCGGAGTTGTTTGAACTGTTTTGGAGTAGACAATGTTATCTCCCCGGGGCTTTGTGTCTAGGAGCCTTTCTGCTCTTCTATTCCAAGGTCATTTAGAGTTTCAGCTGGAAGGCTTCGAATGAATGAGGGATCTTCAGCGCTTATCTCGCCTACAATCTCTCGTGTGATTTCAGAGACATCTGAAGAGACTGTATCCATGGTAACAGCAGTCAAGTCATCCAACTGCATATCCGTTTTATCAGTAAAGCGTGTAAGGCCTTGGACAACTCCCTGTGACATCTTGATCATCTGGCTGACACCAGCAGTCATCGATCGCATCTCGGTGGCTATCTGTCCCATCATCTCCTCAAGCTTCGCCATTTCCTTCGTGCCGAGGATGCCGGCGATGCCCTCCATGTAGGTTCGCATCGTAATCGCAGTGTCAAGGGTGGCACTTGTATTCTCCAGTGATGTCATGAGGGTTCGTGCGGTCTTCCACTGCATGAGCAGGGCTGCTGGTGGCTGTCGATTCTGCTGAATCAGTCTCTTGATCCTTGACCTTGCGATTCTTTCCTTTGTTTTAATATCTAGTATGAAATCGTCAATCTTATCTTTCAATCTTTCAACTAGTTCTAGGTCAAACTTGCTTCTGCCTAATATTTTATCAAGAATTCCCAATAATGAAACCTCCGTATATTCCCGACGGTCAGGTTACCTATACTCGGTAGAACCTTATTATTAAAGTTGTGGGCAATAGTTCAGTTTACTGGTGAACCTATCCTGAACCCGTTTTTTTTAGGTTGGTTGCAGAGGTATTACTAGCGGGGGAACTGTAAGGTTTCTTGTACCTTGTTTTCGTGGGTCTTATCCCTCACCTTACCGAAGTATTGTTCGAGGTCCCTAAGAAGCTCTACAGCAGCCCTGGTTTTCCCTAGTTTTATTAGGAGGTGGGCTGCGTCGATGAGTTGGATGCAGTATCTGTGCTGGTGGGGTTCGGGCTCTCCTGTCGGAGCATACAGTTTTAGGTGGGCATTCATGAACTGGATGAAGAGTGTTTGGGCTGGCTTGTAACGTTTTTCCAGTGGCAGGTATTCACCGTGGTGAATCTTTTGAATCAGGTCGTCGGCCAGTTCGTTGAGGATAGCCTCCTGTAGGTCTATGAGAGTTT
>CBDVBC010000469.1:0-1905 GCA_965372125.1 Candidatus Hermodarchaeota archaeon
CTTATAAGACACTCGAACAGGAGGTGGTGGGGAAGTGGCGGCAAAAGCTGGAAGAATGGGAAGGTGAGATTCTTGGCAAGAGACACCAAGGCTTATTGGAAGCGGCAAGATCGCATTTGAAAAGGGTTGCAGGTTCTCTTTATTAGTCACAGGAATCGGCTAATGGTTTGCGTATTTCTATTAATAGGGCTAGAATCGATTATTAAGAGGATTTTCTCCGATGTCAGAATCGAAACCCCAAGGTGATACCCAATCCCCTCCTTGGAGTACAATGACCAAGCTCGTGGTCGGCCTGACCGTTGTAGCCATCGTAGGGGCTTTGCTGGTGCAGGTTAAGAACATTATCGGCCCATTGATCCTGGCGTTCGTACTTACCTTTCTGCTGCACCCAGTGGTTTGTTTTCTGGTGGATAAAACCCGGCTATCATGGCGGGCAGCCGTGAATGTGGTCTTTTTGATAGTGCTAATCCTGTTGAGCGGATTCCTTACCGCAACCGGGTTGGCAATTGTCAATCAGCTGCAGAATCTGATAGAAGTTGTACAGAACTTCGTCACTGACCTGCCTAATATCGCCGAGGACTTCATCTCTCAGGGACATGTGCTGGCTATTCCTATACTTGATATCCAGTTTAACGTGAACGAATACATCTCTCAACTGAACATCGACCTGCTGGCATTGAGTGAACAGATCCTCTCCCTCGTCCAACCTTTCTTGGGGCAGGCGGGGGGCGTCTTGGGTACTGTGGCGACCTCTGCTTTGAACGTCTTCGTCATGGGAGGATTTATCCTCATCATTTCATACTTCACCCTGGCAGAAACCGGTAAGAGCGTGAATCTCCTTCAGGATATCGAGATCTCAGGCCATGCCTATGACCTGAGGCGTATGGGGCTGGAACTTACCCACAAATGGAACGCTTTCCTGCGCGGGCAGTTCATGATTTTCATCATCAGCGTGTTTGCTTATGTGCTCCTGCTGTCCATTCTCGGGGTGAGCAATGCGCTGGGATTAGCTTTCCTAGCCGGATTGGCGAGGTTCATTCCCTACCTCGGACCTTTCGTGACAGGATTGATAACGGCATTAGTGGCCTTCTTCCAGCAGGGGAATTACCTGGGCATCGAGCCGATTACATATGCGCTGATTGTAGTTATCGCCGCTGTCCTCTTAGATCAGGTTTTTGACGCGTTGGTTACCCCTCGCCTGATGGCGTCTACATTGGGCGTTCACCCTGCAGCGGTGTTGGTATCTGCAATCATCGCTGCACGACTGCTGGGCTTAATAGGCCTGCTGCTGGCTGCACCAGTGTTGGCTTCAGTACTATTACTTGCCCAATACACTACCCGCAAAATGTTGGACCGGAACCCCTGGCCGGAACCAGAGCCGGTCCCTGTAAAGATCGATTTTCCCTTAGTAAAACCAGTGCGCCGTTTATGGGGTTTAATAAAAGAGCGGTTTCTTAGATTAAAAGGCAAAAAAAATGAGTGAAGAGAGTCATGAAGTCAGGACTAAAACTCTAGCTGAGACAGACAATATGGCGATCTGGCAGGCAGCAGAGCCGGATGGAGAGGTAACTTTCCATCTCCAATTGAACAACGTTACTGTTCATTTTTTTCAAGAGGAATGGGACGAGTTCCTGGCTCTAATCGAAGGGTTGAAATAAACGGAGACCTTCTGTTTTTCGTCATGTTATTACAACGGACTTAGTACAAAATTGTGCTTGCTTTCGGTTTTGGGGCATGATAAACTGGGAATATGGCGGTTCCTATTATATTGGTAACGCCTAATGCTGGCTTTGGAGAATTGATCTGCCAGATTCTTGAAGAGACTGGCGAATATGTCATCGCGCTTGCTACGACTGAGCAAGAGGCAGTGGCGATCTCAAAGAAGGATAAACCTGCAGTTTGTAT
>CBDVBC010000470.1:0-1904 GCA_965372125.1 Candidatus Hermodarchaeota archaeon
TCCGAGTTCTCGCAGAAGCCTAGGCTCCAAAGCCAGCTGCCCTCGAAGCCCACCGAGATACTGGGATATCTTCGCTGGATCATCATTTATGAAGACCCGCCCCCAGAACCCGCCTATCAAGGTTGATTGGTTCCGCCCTGCGCGTTTCATGTGTTGGTGTATGTCTGTGATTCCCTGTTTGTAGAGCCGGGGGAGGGCGGGGAAGGGAAACCATCCATCAGCTAGTTCCGCTGTAAGCCTCCTCGTCCTCGGTCCGTTACCTGCAATCCAGATTGGTACTTGGGACTGGCGCAGGGGTTTGGGCTCTAGGACAGCTCTTCGTAGATGGAAGAAGCGTCCCTTATGATCTACTGGACCAGTTTGTGCCCAGAGGAGTTTCATCACTTCTATGCATTCACGCATACGACTAACCGCGCGTTTGGTGGAGAAGCCATAGGCTGCGAGGTTCATCTTCTCCCCGGCGCCAATGCCCAGGATGAATTTCCCACCTGACTGGTGGTCCAGTGAGACTGCATTTTGAGCTAGGATCGCAGGGTGGAGCCGTATCCCATCTGTGACTGCGACACCGAACGTCATGTCTGGAGCGAGTTCAGCAAAAGCAGCAAGCATCGACCAAGGCGATAAGAACGCGTCAATGGCAAAGGGGGGTAGCCCTCGTAGGTGGTCTGGAACCCAAACAGAACTCCAGGACTTTTGTTCAACCATCATCGCCAGTTTCTTCTTAACCAAATCCCAGTTTCTTGAAAAGAACAGTTGCTGCCCAAACTCCACCATAAGAGTTCACCTGAAGCTATGTGAATTCATTTTTCTGTTTGAAGGGGATTACTTGTTGCCTCGTTAAGATAAAAACAATGCTGGTGAAGCACTAAGTTCCTTAAACGTAATGCATAAAACGTGTAGAATGAGTTTCCATATTGAAATGATTGGATAGAGGATGTTATTATGACCAGACGCCTCCTAAACGATCATAAATGTCCGGTGTGCGGGGGCCTTATCACTAATGTGACTGTAGACGAAGACAAGATTAAGAACGCTCCCCGGGCGCCGGTTCTTGTTCCCGCTTATTGTGATGATAGGTGTTTTCTTGTGCTCTTTGTTGATCGTATCTTGGATATCCGAGAGGCACAGCCAGCTTTACAAATAACTAGCATGCAGAAATCCTCGACTGAAAAGAGCGAGGACTAGTTTGAAAAGAAACAATAGTTGACAACTTACCTAACCAATATTTCAGTAAGAAAGAACGCGCAGGCTGCTTGAAGAACATAGACCCTTTTTTAGTCCTCAAATTTAATGTCGCCGCAGTCGGCGCTGAACCGCGGGTAAGGACAGTACTTCTGCGGTTAGGGCAGAAATTACTAACGCAATTATCCCCCACCAAATCCAACCAATCCATAACTCGGTTTCACTAGCTGTAATCCAACTGCATGCTATCACAAGAAATGCTGCGGATAGCAATACGACTAAAGCCAATACCAGAACACACAGGAACTCCCAACGCCTAGTATCCAACAGTAATCACCACAAATATCATGAGTGGTCACCATTCCTCGTAATATGTGAGGAAAAACCTCATTCTATTATTCGGCTGACGAATAATAAGAATCTTTCGAATTAAGTTACTGAATGAAGCTTAGACTTAAATTCGCTCTAAATAACATGGAAGACAAACCCGCAATCTCTTGAAACCCTAGAAGGCGAATATCATGATTAAAACCAAACTCACCGAAATGCTGGAATGCAAACACCCCATCATGCAGGCCGCGATGGGACCATTCTATACCACAAAACTTTGCGCTGCTGTAGCCAACGCAGGTGCTTTCGGTATTGTCTCCCACACAAACCTCCGTGATCTTGACCCCATCAAGGCGATGGAAGAAAATATTCTTGATGTCATCGAGAATACT
>CBDVBC010000471.1:0-1901 GCA_965372125.1 Candidatus Hermodarchaeota archaeon
GACCTTGTTAAAATCGATCCCTACTTGAACGTGGATCCCGGTACACTAAACCCAGTAGAGCATGGCGAGCCCTTTGTGACCGATGAGTTGTTCGAGTTCAGCCCAGCACCCAGCTTCACCTACAGGACTGCGGAGGTGGACCAGGATTTCGGCACCTACGAAAGATTTGTCGGCCACTCCATTCATCCGCGCAACAACATCACCTCCGGACAAATCTACTTGAGCGTAATACTACAGGAACGCCTAGGGAAGTTTCTAGGCTCAACAGTACAGATCATCCCCCACATCACGAATGAGATCAAGCGACGAATACTTGACGTTGCAAAGGCCCAGAAACTAGATGTAATAATGACCGAGGTCGGGGGAACAGCGGGAGACATTGAGGGAGCCCCCTTCCTAGAGGCAATCCGGCAGTTCCGGTTAGAAGTGCCGCGACAGGACACACTACTTGTGCACGTAACTTTGGTCCCTTATCTGCCAGCAGTTGACGAAATGAAGACAAAGCCAACCCAACATTCCGTGAAGGAGTTACTGTCCGTTGGGCTGCAGCCTGACTTGATTGTTGCACGGGGTATACGACAGCTCACTGAATCAGCACGCCAAAAAATCGCCTTATATTCCAACATCCCTAAGGAGGCAGTTATCTCGAATCCCGATTTGGAGGAAATCTATGAACTACCTCTACGGTTCTATGAGCAGGGCCTTGATGCCTATATTCTGCAGCGTCTTGAGATGGTTGCGGGACCACCCAGAGGAATGGAGAAATGGCGAAAAATTGTCCAACGTTTCACCCAGGCAAAGGAGCGTGTGCGAATTGCCATGGCTGGGAAATATATGCGAATGGGAGACACCTACATCAGCATATGCGAAGCCCTTCGACACGCAGGAGCCCAGTTAGGCGCCGCAGTTGATATCGACATGGTAGACACAGAAGATATCGAGCAAAACCCAGATCTCCTGGAGCGACTGAAAGAATACAGTGGTGTATTATCGACTCCAGGTTTTGGTTCAAGAGGTACTGAGGGAATGATCCAGACCGCGTGGCAATGCATCCAAGACGATATACCTTACTTGGGGATTTGTTTTGGTAGCCAGATGCTCTTTGCAGCCTTTTGCCGTCACTCGCTGGGCCTCAAAGGAGCAAACAGTACAGAAATCGATCCAGAAACACCGCACCCGGTGGTGGATTTACTACCGGAGCAGCGTCAAGTAACGGAGAAAGGAGCTACTATGCGGCTGGGTGGACATCCTATTATTGTAAGGGTAAAGACTCGTCTGTTTGAGGCATACAAGAAGAAGAAGGTGCGGGAGCGATTCCGTCACCGATACCACCTCATGCCAAAATATGTTGAGGAGGCAACGGAGAAAGGGCTTGTGTTATCCGCCACCGATAAATCAGGGCGAATAGTGAATGCCATCGAATTAGCGGACAAGCACTGGATTGTCGGTGTACAGTTCCACCCCGAGTTTACCTCACGCCCCGATGCACCAAATCCCTTATACCTTGCTTTCATTCATGCAATCCTGAACCGACAGCAACATTAGTTCTGAGGTTGAGTTAACATGACAGGAAAGGACACCTCCCAAAGGCGACGACCGACAGTGGATGAGTACTTCTTGCAATTCGCAGATTTAGCTGCTACAAGATCTAGCTGTATCCGCCGCCAGGTAGGCGCGGTGCTGGTTCGAGACAAACACATATTGTCCACGGGATACAACGGTGCGCCTACAGGTTTAGCGCATTGCACGCCTAAAACCTGTCTTCGTCTACAAGCAGGAGTTAAGCCCGGTGAGCGCCATGAGCTCTGCCGAGGCGTTCACGCAGAACAGAACGCCATCATACAATGCGCGCTTCATGGCGTGAGTAGTCGCGGCGCAACCCTATACTGTACAGATACGCC
>CBDVBC010000472.1:0-1896 GCA_965372125.1 Candidatus Hermodarchaeota archaeon
CCAATGCGCTTCACGCTCTTCAGCTTGTTCAGGCAGGTCGTTCTCCTAAGTCCCTTTTCATAGACTTCATGGAGCCTGCTGAGAAGGCGGTTTCAGTTTTGAAAATACCTGCAGCTGACAGGTTAATGAAGGACTTTCGCTCCTCGATTGGTCTTTAGCCAAACGTTTAAGTCGGCATTAGATGAGGAAGGGGAGAGGCGTTTTTCGATGACCTCTTCACGAAATAGTGGCTCTATTAATCCTCTTGGAAGGCTTCGCCGAACCCACTACTCCTCTCAATTGAAGCCAGAGATGGAAGGTAGGCGCGTTACAATTTGTGGCTGGGTTCAGCGTATCCGTCCGCTAGGCAAACTCAGCTTCCTGATTGTACGAGACCGAGAAGGACTCATCCAGTGCATTCTACATCATAAACGGACAGACCCGCAACTTCTGGAAACCCTAGAAAAGCTAGACAACGAATACGCCGTTGCAATAGTGGGACGAGTTAAAAGAGAAGAACAAGCCCGCCGCGGCGTCGAGATTGTACCTGAAAGAATTATTATCATAAACGATGCACCCGCTACCCTCCCTCTAGACATTTCAGGAAAGACCAAGGCAGATTTAGACACCCGGCTTGACAATCGGGTTATTGACTTGCGCCGCCATGAGAATCAACTGCTCTTCAAAATTCAGCATTTCACGATCTCGCGGATGCGCCGCTTCCTAGAAACGAAAGGTTTCCGAGAGATCCACACGCCAAAAATCGTAGCAACTGCAACGGAGGGCGGTGCCGACCTATTCTCTGTCAAATATTTTGAGCGGGAAGCATTCCTAGCTCAGAGCCCCCAATTTTACAAACAGCTGTGCCTTGTTGGAGGATTTGACAGAGTCTTTGAGGTAGCACCGGTCTATCGTGCTGAAAAACATAATACACCTCGCCACTTGAACGAATATACTAGTTTTGACTTAGAGATGGCTTGGATTCGAGACGAGGAGGATGTCATGCAATTAGAAGAAAGGATGTTGAAGTCCTCCTTCACCGCTGTGCGGAAGTATTGTGCAGATGAACTGGAACAGCTTGGTGTTGAAATTCAAGTACCTCGTCTTCCTATTCGTCGTATCGAATTCAAAGAAGCCATAGATATTCTTAGAAGTAAGGGAATGAAGATGCCTCCTGATGCTGATATTTCTAGTGAAGGGGAAGAGATTCTACATCAATATGTCAAACGAGAAACAGGAGAAGACTTCTATTTCCTGACGCGCTATCCTACCTCCATTCGGCCTTTCTATACAATGCCGCTGGATTCTGATCCAACTCTTACCCGAGGTTTTGACCTCATCTACCGGGGGATCGAAATCACAACAGGAGGTCAGCGAATTCACAACTATGATCTGCTTGTAGAGAAACTGAAGGACGCGGGTCTTAACCCCGGAACCTTTGCCTTCTACACTGAACCGTTCAAGTATGGAGCTCCGCCGCATGGGGGGCTCGCTATTGGCGTGGAGCGCATTACGATGCAGATGCTTGGCTACAAGAATATTCGAGAAACCTGCCTATTCCCCCGAGACCGCACTCGCCTAGTTCCCTAGCCTAATAGAATTTTTCCAGCAAGTTAATATCCCGTCTTCTTGTAGGAATACCAGAAATGCCATGTCGAAACCAAGCGATCAGATCAGAGGGTATTTTCAGAAGAAGGGTGCTTACCTTGAGGAGTTAGCAGACCATCATGCGAGCATTGGCGAGATAGAAAAAGCGAAGGAACTTTACTCACAGGCACGGGATATGTACACACGACTTGGTGATAAGGAACAGATTGCTCGTATTGATGAGAAAATGAAGAAACTCGAATAACTACATCCGTATTTTTCCAAGACTGTAAGTAGTAATTATGATAATTTGAGCATAGCTCAGAAGAT
>CBDVBC010000473.1:0-1864 GCA_965372125.1 Candidatus Hermodarchaeota archaeon
CCAGGGTGTCCAAACATGAGCCGGAATAAAGGTTGCTTTTTCATTTGTTTCCAAAGCCATTTCCAAAAGTTGTTTAGCGCTTGCTCCGATAATTGGCCGTCCATCTGCTCTCAAATTTCCGATGCGTCCTAGTTTTTCATTAAAATTTTCAACATCACGTTTTCCGGGAAAAATAAGCACACAGTGGATTCGTCGTACCTTCCCACCTTGTGAATAGATACAAGAAATTTCTGTGCTAAGGACGAAATGAACACCTCCATATTCGAAAAAGCCTGGGTTTTTTGACTCCTTTAGCTTAAGTTTCGTCTCCTCCCACCAAACTGGGTGAGTGAAATCTGCGCTAGCGAGTAAACCCAAACCCTTAAGCTTCGCCCACTCGGAAAGCGTGTCAAAATTTAAATTACGGCTAGTTGCGCGGGAGTAAGAGGAATGGAGATGTAAGTCAGCAACAAACTTGCTCATTACGAGCAATTTTAACACAAACAGAAAGGTAATCTTACCCTAAAAACGGACTTTTGGAGAATAACACAGTAAGGAAATTCCGTTAGAGCTTAATCTTGTCGGCCAAGTCGCCAACTACCGGCAACTTGTATTTTTCACCGCTGAGTGCTTTGATGAATCCGACTATCGAAGCAAGCAGGAATACTAGCCAAACCAGACCCCAGATGAAGAATAGGACCCAAATAAAAGTTCCCAAGAGTCCCAAAATTACTTCGCCGATAAATAGAACTGTTCCCTGCTTGGCATGGAATTGGACGTATTCGGAATCTTTTTTCACCAAAAGCATTACAACTGCGATAATTCCTATGTAGCTAATCGCGCCCATCAAATTGTCGTCGCCGCCGCTTTTTTCAGCTGGCGCAGAAGTAGGTGCGGGTGCAGATGTTTCTTCAGGCAAGCTACTCACCTCCTTTTAATTGCAATCTTAATTTAATTAAAGCACACGAATACCCGCCTGTCAAAGTATCAATTTATCGACTTGACTTACCTCTATAGGATGTTTAAGATACAAATCCACCAAGCCCGAACATTAACAGGCTAATATCTTACCACAAAAGGCAAAACTTGAGAAAGGTCAGGAATCGCTGTGATGAAAAAGAAGAGCTGGGACATCCCTTGCGAAGTCTGGCATGGAACCCAAAACCGCTTCGTACTAGTTGAGGAATCCAACATTCAGGATCTCAATGAAGGGGATCGGGTGGCTTTGGCCGTAGCGGTCTGCTCACAACTAGGTACTGATGGTCTGCTAATCGTCGAGCCCCTACCATCGAATCAGGTGAAGATGATCCTCTACAACGCGGACGGCAGTCGTGCCCAAATGTGTGGCAACGGCATCCGTTGTGTAGCCGCCTACAGCCTGCAACGCGGTTGGGTGGAAGGTCCAAAGTTCGTCATCGAGACCGACGCCGGTCCAAAGACCATAGAGGTAACTGACGGCGAGTTCCGCGTCAACATAGGACCACCGATCCTTGATCCAGAGAGAATACCGGTCAAACCTACTTCTATAACACCGGCTGGCATTCCTTTTGTGATGGCTTCTATACACGAGGAGGACTGGGACTCACCGCTGCGCCACAGGCTCAACTGTGTCTCAATGGGGAATCCACACGCAGTCCTCTTCGTATCGGAGCACACTACCTTAGAGGATGTCCCACTCGAAAAATGGGGGTCGCAGATAGAAAACGGCGACAACTTCCCGGAGCGGACCAACTTCGAAGTCGCTTTGATTAGAAACGAAGGGCGACAAGACGTTCATGTCCGTGTGTGGGAACGTGGTGTTGGCGAGACACAGGCTTGCGGCACCGGAGCGTGTGCTGTAGTGGTGGTAGGAATCATAAAGGAATTCCTCAAATCCCCTGTTACC
>CBDVBC010000474.1:0-1857 GCA_965372125.1 Candidatus Hermodarchaeota archaeon
AAAAACCCGAAAAGGAGGTACCGAGTTGGTCATGAAGAGATTCGGTGACCACTTCCTCCAATACATTGAGGGCTTCACAGGTCTTGCTGCCATCGCGAGCTATGTCATACTGTTCTTCAAATATGCGACACAAGGCCTTCTCACCCTCGACTTAATTCCGATGATGACTTTCTCAATAGCCATGCCATTCGTGCTAGCCATGTTCGTGTTACCCGCGACAATACTCTGTGAACGACGGATGTTCAGCGGACACCACTCCCTCATACGAACGCTAAGCAGGTTGACAGATGTCACCGACGAAGTAGACGACCTAGAACAAAAATACCATGAAAGACTCGGAGACCTCGATCAAAAGCTCCGCGAAGAATAGCCAAGAGCCGAGAAGCTACTACAATTTTAAGGGTAGAAGAGTAGTAGGCTCCATATACCCTTTCTTCAACCACGGAGGGAGTCAAGTTGACAGAACAGCCAACGAAATTAAGTAAATTATCTCGTATCTTTCTGATTGTTAGCATCATAGGGTTATGTATGATGGCAGCGGTACTCTGGGGCCCCGCACTCAACTCCACCGATGTAGTCTGGTATTCCCTGCCTGATCCAACGACGATCCTCCTGTTCTTTGGAGCTGGTGCCGTTGTGTATCTGGTATTTTCCGTGCCAGTAATATGGGACATGATTAAATGTTCCCTCCTCAGTGGGCTCTGGGGCGTCCTCACGCTTCTCCTCATACTCTGTAGCGCAGCTGTCTTTCTGGCGTTTCTGCCCCTCGTCCTTGCTGACTTCGCGTCCATGGGATGGTTCGGCATCATCTGGACCACAAACGGTGTTGCACATTTGACTGTATCAGCGACATGGCCCATCTGGTGGGTGTGGATTTTCTGGGCAATCAGCTACATCTTCTTCATCATCGAAATTGGCATTATCACCGCGAAACTAATACCGCTAAAGACCAGCACCTAAAGCACACCAACAAGCCACACAGAACCTAGTATAAACCACAGCGCCAGTACTCCCTATCAGGCGGAAGTTACACAACTAGTCCACAGGAATCTCCACCTAGATTCAATTGAGAATGAACCGCGATATGTTTTTATGAGTATATCGTTCTATGATTTCATAGGTGGATTTACCGTTGGCAGTGAAAGATGAAATTGTTGATGTATTACGAACCCGACAGGAGCCCCTAAGCGTCACGGAGTTGACAGAGATGTTCAGCCTGCCTCGTCACCAAATGCTAGCCCGGTTACGCGAACTAGCAGTAGAGGGGCGAATCCAGGGAAAGCAATTGAAGGTCGGAGCTAAGGGCATATGGGTTTGGTGGGCAATCGCTCCACATCACAACGGCGAGACAAGCCTTGAGGAATTCATTTCTACCATGAAGGGCTGCATCAATAAGCATCAACGACGCATTGACCCATTGAAAGTCAAGGAAATCTGGGGTCCGCGTTTATGACTACGATGATAGACAGCAACATCTGGATCTATTACATCGACGCACTATTACCAGAGCATCCATACGTGGTTGATGCCGTCGACAAAGCTATCCGGTCAGGAGTTGTACTCAACACAATCGTACTCATCGAAGTGTCCCATTACCTCTTCGCACAACTAAAGAACACCTTGGCTGCATCCGCAGAGCGAAGGCTGAGAACCCTATCAGCCGCTAGAATCTATGACTTCGGATTATCTACTTACGACCGCGCGGTAACGATACTCCAACGGTACCGACGAAAGGGAATAGGTGGACGAGACGCCGCAATCCTTGCCACCATGCAAGAAGCAGGAACCGACACACTACTCACACACGACACAGCCTTCAAGGACATCCCCTTCATCAACGCCATCGACCCAATCCCA
>CBDVBC010000475.1:0-1849 GCA_965372125.1 Candidatus Hermodarchaeota archaeon
CCTGCCGAGAGAGCGTTCGTCGCGCTGGACATGGCTTTTCACGGCAGAAGAGATCTCGCAGACTACTACATAGAAAGATACCTCGAATACAGTGGTGACAAAGAGGGAAAGGTTCTACTCAACTTCTACAAAGGATATTATGCGTGTGTCCGGGGTATGGTCACTTCGCTTCGATTAAAGGAGAAACTTACAGCCGACGAGAGAGTCCCAATCCGTGAAAAGGCGAGACGTTACTTCAGACTCACAATGGAGTACGCAAAGACCCTAGCCTAGTAGAAAGCAAGAACACTCAAAGTAGCATAGACTACAATCTTCGCCCCCTTTTCGTTGCCGTTTTCGTAAAGGTTTTTTAGTTTGTTTGAGCGGTTTCTTCCGAACTTAGGCTCCTAAACATCGAGGGCAACTAGCTGATGTCTGAACACGATTTCGCCGAAGACGAGGATCTTCCTCCCCCGGCATTGGACGGTGCAATATTCCGTGACCCTGGTGAACCGGGTAATATAAGCAAGATAGCCTTTTCTCTATCCTATGTTCTTAATGGGATTCGCCGCCGGAAAACGCGTTCCATCAGCCTACTCCTCGGCGTTTTAATCGGTGTGGCCTTGGTCTCGTCGGTCTTTGTCTGGACAGATACCGGCGCCCGTGTTGCTACTCGTGACTACTTGTATTCAACTAGTTTTCATTATTCAGTTGTCCAAAGGCAAGCCCAACCTCAAGCCATCCTCCCGGTTGATCAATATGTGAGAAACCTCGCAACAACAGATGCCGCCCACCTGGTGTATTGGACGGTAGGTATTGTAAATCCGGATTTCATTTCTACTGATGTCTACCAGCCTTGGCCCTACCTGAGAGGGATAAAGGATTGCAGTTTATTTTTCGTAGAAGAGAATTTTCTCGCAGATGCCGATATGTCTTTCACCTTCACAGGCAGCACAGATATCGACGAAAGTTCGGTGATTGTCAGCCAAGAAGTTATCAGCGACCTCCTCTTCTACATCGGGGTGGAGATAGGGATAGGGGATGTGATAGATCTAGCTGTGGCACGGGACTACGCAGGTCCTAGAGCGGGATTCTATGAGGACTATATCTTTAATGACATCAATCCATTCTTCTTGACCGGTTTAGAGGTTGTGGGCATCTATGATATCGAGCCACGCTATGATCCTATGCAACAAGCATTCCCTGTCATGGAACGCCAGAACATGGGACCCTTCAGTCCAATGGAATCTATTTTCGGATGGTTTGATGGTATCATCCTCCACCGTGATGTCTTGAACCAAGCTGGAGGAAACCCCCAAAATCATCTAGACGCAATTACTGTTGATGTTTATTATCCCCGTCTGCTAGTCAAGTTGTCATATGATGCTATATTCGCTTCTGGCCTTGACAATGCAGTAGAAATCGTTGAGAACGAGTTTGCCCGAATTGAGGAAGCATTCATGGTCTTGATTATAGGAAGAGTTGCCTTGATGAACCTTGAGGAATTCATTATAGCCTACAAATCGCGGCAAAGCATGGTTGTCCTTCTAGCTCCGATAATCATGCTAAGTATCCTGTTCACAACATTTGCGACAACATTATTCCTAGGTGGACGCAAGTCAGAGCTAGCGCTCCTGCGTTCACGGGGCGCCAGCTTTCAACAACTCTACGGCACCCTCTTGTTAGAATTTACTGTCCTGGCAATCCTTGGGCTGGTCCTAGGAAACCTGCTAGGCATGGTTATCGGCTGCCTAATCCCATCGTCGACGAGTTTTCTCCAGTTTAACTTTAGTATCTTTATCCGATTCCTTTCATTGGCTAATTCATCGCCAATCGCGTGGATTGCAGCAAGTTGTGTTTGTAAGATCGT
>CBDVBC010000476.1:0-1840 GCA_965372125.1 Candidatus Hermodarchaeota archaeon
GGCGAGCGGCATTCGAGAAGTGGGCGGGAGTGTAGCGTCCCCGCGCGGGAGGAGGACCACTCTTTCATTGGGGTGGGAGTGTAGCGATCCGCGCGGGGGGAGAACCGTCCGAGTCTCCCTGACTGCCAGCGCGCTGGGGAAGGGCCGGGTTCTAGCTCGGGAAGACGAGCACCAGTGCGAAAGAGAAAGATACCGAAGGACTACCTGAAAAAAGTAATCCGCTTAATGCAAGAGATTATTGACGCCCAGGACCAGGAGCGGTAGCCATGCCAAAAATAGGGATAAGGCTGAACGACCGGGAGTACAAGGCGGTCATGGCGATCCGTCGTGGCCGACTCTGGAGAACCGTGTTTTTAGAGGCGTTAGGCATACCTGAGGACAAACGCAAATTGGGGCGACCCTCGGGAGGATGAGGGATGAAATGAATCTCTGTCCGAGCCCCGAAACATATTGCGATCTCCACTACCGCTTTGAGACATTGTCTGTTTCACAGCACGAAAGCTTACTGCAAACACCGCCGCAGTGAGGAGACCTTACATGGATAAATCCAAGGGAACAGTCACCATCGACGCCGAGTGGTTACTCAACCGAATAGAGTCCGCTGAACGTGCGATCGCCGATATCAGGAATGTTGCCGCCCAAGGAGTAAAAGGCCGCCCCACACTATCAGGGATAAACATCAACCTCCTTGAATGGAAGATCAGAGGCAGCAAACCAGCTAGGGAAGACGATGATTGGGCATGGGCATTCTCCTGTGATCCAGATGGATATATCCTAGATGAGGCTCGCCAACTCGTGGAGGAGATAGAACGCTTAGGGAAGGTCGAGGTCGCCGGCTACGAGATCTCCCTAGGAGGACGCGATAATAAACTCCTCAACAGGAAGAAGCTGAAGAGACAGGAGCGCCGAAGGTGAGCACCTCCAGCGACTTCTTCGGCCCCAAGGGAGCCTTCATCCCGATGAGGCTCGTGAAGCTCATCACCAGCGACACATTGGACAACGCCCTGTTGACCCCGATCACCGAGAGGGGCGGCGACACCATGTGGCACTACAAGCACCAACTAGGCATCTACAAGCCCGACGGAATCGCATACGTGAAGGAGGTAGCCAAAGAGGCCCTCGGGGACAACTCCAGAACCGTGTATGTCAACGAGGTTGTATACTTGGCGCTAATCGATACCTACATCCAGCCTGAGGACTTCGTTGAGGATCCCAACCTCATCGTCGTCGAGAACGGCGTGCTCAACGTTGAGACCCGGGAACTCACCAAACATAATTGGATGGACTACGCCAAGTCCGCTCTACCCGTCACCTATGATCCCGACGCCACGTGCCCGGAGATCCTGAACTTCCTCGGGGAGGTGATCCCCGACGCCATATCCACATTCCAGGAATGGATCGGATACCACCTCTACAAGGACATGATATACCACAAGGCCGCCATGTTCATCGGCGATGGCTCCAACGGAAAAACCACGCTCCAGGACGTCATGAACGCCTTCCTAGGACCCGACAACGTCAGCCACATCAACCTGTACAGACTCGTGAGCAGCCGATTCGCCACGGCCGAGCTCTACGCCAAGTTGGCGAATATCTCACCCGAGATCGCCAGTGACGAACTCAAGCGCACCGGGACCTTCAAGAGCCTGACCGGACACGACCGCATCATGGCCGAGAAGAAGTTCCGAGACCCCTTCTACTTCACCAACTACGCCAAGATGACCTTCCTATGCAACGTCCTGCCGACGACGCCGGACAAGTCCCTCGCCTTCTACCGACGCTGGCTGCTGTTCATCTTCCCCAACAACCCGATGCCAGCGAATCTGAACATCAACTTCGA
>CBDVBC010000477.1:0-1836 GCA_965372125.1 Candidatus Hermodarchaeota archaeon
GGTCGTGCTGCCGGGCGAATGGGGCTCGGTGCGGTTATGGGTAGCAAGCAACTCAAAGCCATCGTTGCAGTGGGAAACAAACCTGTACCAGTCGCTAAACCTGATGACCTCTCCACTCTTATCCGCACTGCAACAAAGGCAATGATGGAAGACTTTCAGATTGGCATGTATTCTGAGATGGGAACAGCAGCCTTTTTTGGAGCAGCCCAGGAGATGGGTGCAGCGCCGAATAAGTACTGGACTCAAGGTGAGTGGCCCCTTTATGATGGTATCAGCGGCTCTACGATGTTCGAGAAGATAACCAAGGGCAACAGCGGATGTTATCTCTGCCCGATTAAATGTGGAAGAGTTATCGAAATCCCTGAAGGAAAGTACAAGTTAGCAAGGGAAAGTGGACCTGAATACGAGACTCTTGCCTCACTGGGCAGTATGATTCTCTGTGACGATTTAGAAGCTGTATCCTATGCCGCTCACCTCTGTGATGATCTTGGCCTGGACACGATAAGCTGTGGCTCTACAATCGGTTTTGCTTACTACCTCATGGAGAAAGGCATACTCACTCCCAAGGAAGTTGGGATGGAATTGAAGTGGGGTGATCCTGAAGCCCAGCACGCGCTCATCCGCCAAATCGCTGTTCGCCAAGGTTTTGGCAATGTTCTTGCAGAGGGTACCCGTGAAATGGGGGAGCGGTACAACGCGCAGGAGTACGCTATTCATGTTAAAGGTTTAGAGCCTGCCTGTTGGGGTCCCCGGGCACTTTTTGGTCAAGCTGCTGCCTTTGCTACAAGTGTTCGGGGAGCACACCATCTTGATGCAGATGTCTACTGGGTTCTCAATGGCCAAGTGATTCCTGAACTTGGCATCGACGCTGATGATCCTCAAACCGACGAAGGAATGGGGCGATTAACCGCATTGACCCAGAACTGGCGGATGGTCTCCAACTCTCTCATGATATGTTTGTTCGCTACGTTCTCTGTGGATGAAATCGTCCAGTTCTACACCCTAGTAACTGGTAACTCAACCACACCACAGGAACTGATGCTAATGGGTGAACGAATCTTCAACTTGAAGCGGCTTATCAACCTAAAGCTGGGCGCTACGCCTAAGGATGATACTCTACCTCCTCTCCTCCTTCGTCCTCTAGAAACCGGCGGAACTCAGGGAAAGGTTCCTGATTTAAAGAGGCAGCTTAGCGACTACTACTCTCATCGTGACTGGGATCTCAAAACAGGTTATCCCTCCCAAGAAAAACTCGAAGAGCTAGAGTTATCAAATTTAGCTACATAATATCTGGTGCCTCAACGAAAACCTCATTATCCTGGAAATCAAGGAAACAAGAGAGCAATAAGATGATGGATAAACTCAGGCGGTCGCATGCCGAGCTGTTCAATCTACTTGACCAAGTGGCCACTGACCAGCATAACCAACTCCTCAAACACCTAACTGAACAGCTAGCCCCCTTCACTTCCGCCCCACCAGATTTACTCGTGTTAAGAAGTGCCCGCGAGCAACTAAGCGAACTCGCTGAGACTGCTGTAGAGCTTGAAATGCGAGGAAAAACTCCTGAGTTGATTGACTTTGGAGGCTACACTCTTGCAATCCCTATGAAACCAGGATTTCCCTTCCAAATCCTCTATCTTACCCGTCCGTTCACAAACAAACTAATTCTCTCAGCTCTACCAACCGCGCCACCTCGAGAATCAGTCGCTCTTTGGCTTAACCTGAATCGACTCGCCGGTTCGAGGATTCCTTCCTGTATATGATGCGTATTCCTTAACGATAAAGCTGCCAAGCCCCCTAATTTCAATCCTCTCACCGCGTGCCATCGCCTCCGTC
>CBDVBC010000478.1:0-1827 GCA_965372125.1 Candidatus Hermodarchaeota archaeon
CGAGACATGCTATAGAGAAATGCTCTAATCACTTTCGCTGCTGTACGTTGCTGGAATTCTGTAGCGAGATATGACGATTGTGCAAGATCGGCGTACAACACAGTAGCATCAAGACGAACTGCTCCACCGGCTAGTGCAATATCCTTAGAAGTGGGCACTACTTTGCCGTCACGAAGGTCCCAACTCTGCGATAATATCTTTGAAGTTTCATCGGATAATACATCTGCTAACCCCATTTTGATTCCTCATACTGAGGATGGGATAGTATTGAAGAGGAGGAGTGTTAAAGCCCATGGAACTACTCCGAGAATTAACATTAAATACGCTGCTTTCAGATGCTCAAATTTTATTGTAAGAATCTCAGCATTTCGATGAGTTTGAGATAACAAATCATCTAGATGTTCTTCATCAGTTCTACTGGAATATGCTTCCTGAAAATCCTCAAGACTCTTTTCGGCGATTGAACCAAAGTAAAAGAGGGAGTTCTCTGGTCCTTTTGTTCTTGGGAAGTTGCTAAGATATATGCAGATAAAACACAATCCCAGCGCGATTAAGGATACTACCGCTGCGCCCCACATCAAAGACGTCCATTTATCGAATGTTGGTGCATTTGATACCAACAAGGCCAACATTCCTAGATTTAGACCCAATATTACGGAAGATTTGTTATCAAATCGTCCTATCCAATCGAGCATATTATCTAACGTATCTTTCGCAAGACCAATTCTTGTTGACATTTTTCCCACCATCATTGTTCGCTTGCGACAGGTTCACAGTATCCTGTGCGCGCGAATACTTGCGATCCGTGTATGGTTGAAGACGATTTAACGGTATGGCGAAGGGCAAGTCAGTCTTTGAGCTTGAAGTGGAGTCTGCAGAGTCCATCTAGGTTTAGGCTACTTTCTCTAACGCATTCATAATCAGGATTAAAGCCTTGAATGATTGCGTTGTCGATGTTGTTACAGAATAGCTCACCGATTTTCACTCCACTCTCCCCAAATACTTTGAACCCCTCAGCTATGGGACAATAACTCCACTCCACAACCCGTTCTTCATCACTCGACGATACAGGTCCACCAACCCACGCAAAGCTATAAACACCTTCCTCAGGGTCAGCCTTGTTCGAGATGCTCCTGAAGCTGTTCTCAAGCCCCATATCCTCGAAGGCTTTTCTCCTACGTTCTCCAGTGAATCTACCCATCGCCATTACCTGTTCTATGACGAGTGCTGTCCCTTTTTCTTCTCCTAGTTCTTCGAGGATTCCCTTCGCAAGATAGTATATTCCTTTTGAGCGACCATACTCTGATTCTCTAATCCATTTACGATATTTCTCAAAGTCTTGGCTCATTAAATCACCGTCTCCGAGTCTATTCATCTGGATATTTAATGGTTTACTCAAGGGTGAAAGGTGATCTGCGGCTAATCGGAATTCGGCATTCGGAAGGGATACTAGAAGAGAAAAAATGATTGAGTATCCATACATGTGATCCGATTACCGATTTCCGAATACAAAGCCAGCCCTATTCGAGCATGGTGAACTCGCTGGACAGCAGCGCCTTCTCACGCCCCTCAACTGTCTCCATGTCCAGGGGAACCAGCAGCACAGCCTTCGACCTGAGGAAGTCGAACCGCTTCTCCTGCACGAAGCTGAAAACCGCGTCGAAGCCGAACCTGGAGATCAGATACTCCAACCCATCGAGGAGAACCACGCCCTCACCCGACTCGAGGAACCGGGAGAGCGCCCGGGAAACCGCCTGAAGGTCATCGAGGGTCTCATAGTCCTCGAAGGGCCGTGATGAGAGGAGCACGATCTCCTCCTTCTTGATA
>CBDVBC010000479.1:0-1818 GCA_965372125.1 Candidatus Hermodarchaeota archaeon
AGAGAAGAGATAATATCGAACACTGCAACTAGAGCTATTGCAACAGCGAGGAATGCAACAAAGCTACTACGATTTTGAGCAATTGCCAGTGCCATACCTTCGACTACAAATCTGTCACGATTTAAAATTTTGTCTCACACAAAGTAACTATCCTTAGAGGGATGGCTTGGATTGACATCTAGATCTAGAGGACTTGTTTTGCAAATTGTAGGGAAAGCTGGATTTCTGCTTGACCATTACTTGTCGCTATACTCATATGCCCGGGGAGCAGAATGTTTACAGGTAGTTCAGCTAGTCGGGTGATGGATGCTATGAGCTGCGAAGCGTTACCCGTGGGGAGGTCAATGCGCCCAAAGGATCCCTGCCTAAAGACCACGTCTCCAGTAATGAGTATGTTATGGCGAGGCTCGAAGAAGCAGAGACTTCCAATGCTGTGACCTGGTGTGTGAAGAACTTGGAAGGTGAAATCACCGACATTGATTACGTCGCCTTCCCCGAGTTTCCGCCCCACAGGAACGGGTTCTAGGCGTTGTCCTAAGAGGCGCCCGTACACAACTGTATCGTCCCCCTTCTCTAGGTAGTCGCCTTCCTGCTGTGAAACCCAGAGTTCTGCATCCTTTGCCTCTCTAAGGAAGTGGGGTGCTGAACCCGAATGGTCCAGATGGGAGTGAGTCAAAATGATGCGGTCTAGCTGAGACACTTTGAAACCCAGTTCCTCGATAGCCGCGCAGGTATGCGAAAAAAACGTGGAGATACCCGCATCGAATATGACGAAGCGATCACCCGCCTTGACTAGGTAGATGTTGCTGTCTGGTAACATGCCTTCACGAGCGACAATCCAGTACAGACCATCCATAACTTTCCGCACTGTCTTAGCTGCCATTACAATCTCTGTCTCCAATTTGAGTC
This sequence comes from Candidatus Hermodarchaeota archaeon, assembly GCA_965372125.1. Lineage (GTDB taxonomy): Archaea > Asgardarchaeota > Hermodarchaeia > Hermodarchaeales > Hermodarchaeaceae > YT-063. Next base: position 910 of record CBDVBC010000479.1, read on the forward strand.
AATTGCTTTCGAATCCTCTAACTGATTCTTGTTGTGTTAGCCAATGATGTTCATTAGGAATTTGCCGTTTTTGTAGAAAAGTTCGCTGTCTGCGTAGATGGCGCCGTTGCGGGACATATCAGCTAGCAAATCCCAGTGGATAGCAGATTCATTTTTCGACCGGGCATCTTTGAAGCCATTCCCTAAAGCGCAGTGGATGGTTCCTGTCATCTTTTCGTCGAAGAGAATATTCTTCGTAAATTTCGTGATGCCAGGGTTGGTGCCAATAGCTATTTCACCAAGCCTCTGAGCACCCTCATCAATCTGAAGAATCCTGTCCAACAAGTCCTGACCCTTCTCAGCGGTTGCCTTAACGACTTTCCCCTTCTCGAAGGTCAGCGAGACATCTACTACTTCTTTTCCTCGGAATATTCCAGGAAAGGAGAAGCGAATCGTTCCATCCACACTATCCTCGATAGGTGAAGTGAAAACTTCTCCATCGGGCATGTTGATGTGCCCGTCACAGTTTATCCATTTCCTGCCTTTGACGTGGGCGGTGAGGTCAACATCCTTACTGGTGAAATGGATTACCTCCTTTGTGTCGAGGTAGGATACGATTTTCTCCTGCCTCTCACTAATTTTCCTCCAAGCCTTCACTGGGTCTTTGTGGTCCAGTAAGCAGGCTCCGTATACAAAGTCTTCGTATTCTTCTGTCCCCATTCCTGCTTCTTGTGCAAGACTAGGAGTTGGGAAGGGGACTAGGGCATACCAGCCTTCTGTTAAGCGGCTCATGAAGAGCTTGTTTAGTTCGGTCTGAGCCTTGGCAGACTGGGCTTGCTTGGCTGGGTCCACGTTGGTAAGTGCCTTCCGGTTTTCAGATGTATGGATTACAATGTAGCCATCCACCTTTTCCAAGGTGTAGAGCGTTAT
>CBDVBC010000480.1:0-1816 GCA_965372125.1 Candidatus Hermodarchaeota archaeon
CCCTCTTCTTCCAGTACTTTGTCCCCCTGATTAGAGGCGAGACAGCCCGGCTAAAAGTTTACCAACTCGTAGAACCACTGGTGATTGAACTGCTATGACAGAAATCCCCACACATCCCCAAGACAAACCCAGATCCTTCACGCACGCAGCGAAGATAGTGGTCGTAGGAGAAGCTAGTGTAGGGAAAACCAGCCTAATCGTACGCTTCTGCAAGGGCTTCTTCAACCCAGAATATTTATCCACTATTGGTGTGAACTTTTTCATCCAGGAGATAGACATGGGAGATATGGTCTTGAAGCTCCAAATCTGGGACACTGCTGGGCAGGAGCAGTTCGGCCCTCTGCGCCGCCGCTATTATGTTGGAGCGAAAGGGGCAGTCCTGGTCTATGACAAGTCCAGCTCTAGTACCTATCGTCGACTTGACTATTGGATTGAGGAAATCAAAGAGGGCGCTGGGGAGGTTCCTATAATCTTAGTAGGAAATAAATCTGATCTTGCGGAGGCAATCGGCTACGAGTTCGGGCATCAATTCGCTTCTGCTCATGGGCTCAGCTTCATAGAGGCTAGCGCGAAGAGCGGGATGAACGCCTCCAAGGTTTTCACTCTCCTCGCACCCCGGGTCATTGACTACATTAACAAGACGTCTCGATCCTACTAGTAATCAAGCCTAGCTACCGCTAGCTATTCAGGGCTGGAAGTGTCTTTGCCTGCGTCGCCTTAGTCTTTGCATCCTTCCCTCTGCGTCTCCTGCCTCCATGTACCCATAGCTGATTTCAGCGATTATGAAGAGGACCAGGAGAAAGCCTGCTGCAAACCCTATTATGCCGCTGAGGTCCCAGCCAATCCAGTATCCGTGGATTCCCCAGAGGCTGTCAAAGATTGGGCAGAGGTGTATGAGGGCGATGGCGTCTGTTAGGATTCCAAGAAGGAAGCCAGTAATCAAGCCCACTAAGGCGGTGATGATGTCGAGTCGTTTGTATCGACTCTTAAACAATAGGGGGTTCTCAAGGGTGGACCTGACCAACCAGGTCACTACCAAGTAGAGCAAGCCGCTGAAGATGAGGATAACACCACAGACAAGGGAAAAGTAGGGTAGCCAGACGAATTGCAGAGCGCTGGGAAAGGGAGGGGGTGCAGGAAACCTGGTTACCCAGAAGGCAGCCAGTTGGGTAGTGTATGCTGGGCCGAAGAAGGTTATGAGCCCTCCGAGTCCGAGCAGGACCAGCCCCACAACGATACCTGCGTAGAGTGTTCCGCTGAGATAATTTCGGACCTGCTTTGCCTGCTGTTGGGATTCTTCAGATTGTGTGTCCTCAATGTTACCTGGCAAACAAAGATCTCCAGTTCAGGGCTTCCAAGGCTTTGTGGGTTACCGGAACCTAATTGGCTAGTATTAAATAAAACATTCGTCAAGACTCCGGGTAGTTTATCTTCAGTCCAGGTAGCAAACTTTATCCCTTCCTATCTATCAGAATATGAATTCCACCCAATAGACGATTTGTTGTGGTTCCAATGAGTAGAGATTCGAGGAGGAATGAGCTAGAAATCAGCCAGCAGAAAACCAAGTTCCTGGAGATGTTGCTGGACGCAACGCTCGATGGGATTGTCATTACTGATGCTTCACAGAACATCATCTTGACCAATAGGGCCTTCAGTGGCTTCTTTGACAAAGAACAACAAGATATGTTGGAAACAAATCTCCTGACCTGGGTCAAACAATTCGGACCCGACGCAACAACACAATGGGAGGAGATAGAAAAGCGTGTTCACCGGGACGGGTCATGCTCTGGCATTGAGTTCAGGGCTACGAGGAACG
>CBDVBC010000481.1:0-1811 GCA_965372125.1 Candidatus Hermodarchaeota archaeon
AATATAACAGGGTTAAAAATCGATTGCTGCGCATTCATAGAAAAAGAAGAAATCTCTTTCCCGACCCCTCCCGAAATATCCGTGAGGTACCAGGCTTTATCTCCATTGTTGTGTGGCGACATGCGGGGTTGACATTACGATTATTTTAAGTATAATTGGATTGTTTCACTCAATCATAATCAAACGGTTGCGAGGAGACGCTGATGCAAACGAGTATTTGTTACACCGACAGAGACAGATGGCTTTTGGATCAGGTGAGGCGAAAGGCAAACCTAGAAAGAAGAAGCATGAGCTCAGTGATCCTCAGTGTTTTGGAAGGGTATTTCATTAATGGCAGAAAAATAGGAGAAATCCTTCAAGATATGGGTCATCTTTCCTCGGGCGAGTTGACCAAAGCATTGGAAATCCAGGAACAGGAAGAAGGAAGGCGATGCGTGGGGGAAATACTCCTAGCTCAGGATTTTGTCAAAGAGAAGGATTTAGAGAGCGCACTAGTTATTCAGAAACACATAAGTCATAATTGAAGTGAGGCAATTTTGGACTGATTGTTGTGTATTATGAGGTAAAGAGTTAGTTCCAAAAAGAAGAAAAATGAAAAGACTACTTGCTTCTGTGACAAAAAAGGTGCCTGTTAATTAAGGAGAGTGAGCTATGGATCTTCATTCCCTGCTTGAAGAGATGATGAAGCGAGATGCATCAGACTTACATCTTGTAGGTGGAGTCCCCCCGATCTTGCGTGTTGATGGGGATTTGACGATGCTAAAGGAGAAAACCCTGCAGCCTGAGGATGTGAAATCTCTCATTTTCTCGGTCATAAGTGCCGAAAAAATAGCCGAGTTCGAAAAGACTCGTGAACTCGACTTTTCTTTCGGAGTAGATGGAGTGGGGCGTTTTCGCGTTAATGTTCATTTCCAACGAGGAACGTTAGCAGCAGCCCTTAGACGTATCCCCGATCGCGTGCCCTCTCTTTCCGAACTCAATCTTCCCGAGACTCTGCACGAGATCGCTCTTAGGCGGAGGGGATTCATTCTGATGACGGGCCCGGCTGGCTGCGGCAAGTCAACCACCCAGGCTTCTATGGTGAGAATAATAAATGAAAATCGGTTTGCACATATTATCACCCTTGAGGATCCCATAGAATATCTGCATTACCATAATAAGAGCGTGATTGAGCAAAGAGAGGTAGGATCAGACACCTTCTCCTTCGCTGAGTCTTTGAAGCGTTGCCTTCGCCAGGACCCCGACGTTATTCTAGTCGGAGAAATGAGGGATCCAGAGACTATTGCTACCGCTGTTACCGCAGCTGAGACTGGGCATTTGGTCTTCGCTACTTTACATACACCTGACGCCCCGGGGTCGATAGATAGGATAGTTGATGTTTTTCCCGCTCACCAACAGCCTCAAATAAGAAGCCAACTGTCCAGCATTCTGCAAGCAGTAATTGCTCAGCTTCTCCTTCCTAAGAAAGATGGTGGGGGAAGAGTCCCTGCCGTGGAGATACTAATCGCGAACTCTGCAGTGAGAAACCTGGTGCGGACCGGCAAAACTCACCAACTGCCTACGGTTATGGAGACGGGAACTCAATTGGGAATGCAAACTATGGACCAGGCGCTCAAAGAATTGGTGGCCAAGGATGTGGTCAGCTACGAGACGGCTGTGGCGAGGGCAAAAAATAGAGCTGCCTTTGAAAAATCAATGACCTTTAGTCCTTAACTAAAACAAGGATATATCGATGGCTAAAAACAACGAAGGCAACAACAACGAAGGCAACAACAACGAAGGTAAGAACAACCAAGGTAAGAACAACCAAG
>CBDVBC010000482.1:0-1807 GCA_965372125.1 Candidatus Hermodarchaeota archaeon
GGCGTTTTTGGCTTTGAAAGGATAGCCTGCGTGTCCTTGTTTTCCTTCGACTGTTATTTTTCCCCAGAGGATGCCGCTTGCTCCTAGGTAAAGCCTTTCTAGACCTGCGTCAACAACTAGCGCTGCATCGCCTTTTACTCCGCAGTCGCTTAGCACATAGTCGACGCCGTATCGCCCGCCAATTTCTTCGTCCACTCCGGCGATGAGTTTGAGGTTTATGTCCAACTTTTCCTTCCTTAGTTGTCGTAATGCTCCCATTGCGGCTGCAATGCCTGATTTGTTGTCTGCAGTGCCTCTTCCGTAGGCTTTTCCATTTTCAACTGTTAGCTTGAATGGGGGGTATGTCCAGTTGGGTCCAGGTGGGACAATGTCGAAGTGTGATTCAAGAAGCAGGGTCACGTCTGAACCTACGTCAAGCGTCACTATGACATTTGGTCGTGAAAGCCCGTCTTTTGCTCCTTTTTCGCCGTCAATTATCTCTACGTCTAGGGAGTTTCCTTCTGCCTCTTTTACGATTATGGATGCGCATTTGTCGTATCCTTTTTTTGAGACTGATTCGGTGTCAATTTCAATCATTTTTGAGAGAAAACCGATTTCATATTCTAGCGAACTCAAGCATCTTCCCCTCTTGTATGCCTTCAGTGTTTCCTACTAGGACTTAGCTTTTTTGATGGAGAGCAGCTTTGCCGAGTGTTTTCCACTCACCAAATGTTTGCAAATAATAGTAGTCTAAATGCTATTCCACCAACAAAAATCGCAAAAACCACCTCAAAAACTGATATGAACAGTGCTTTTCTCCAACCCAACTCTTTAACCAGTGCTCCGATGGTTGAAATACAAGGGATATAGAGCATCGCCACTAAGGTGAACACCATCATCTGTACCGGTCCAAAACCTGGAACTCCAGCGAAATTTGAGGTCCCTAGAAGAGTTGCTAGCATTATCAAGGTCAGTTCTATCCTTAGTATTCCAAAAATCAAGGTTATTCCAGTGATTGCAGGCAACCCCAACCAGACAACAGTTACAGGGCTGAGAACATATGCTATTGGCTCTAATAGGTTGAGAATCTCCACGAGTTTGATTACGAAACTGCCTAGTATTATGAGTGGAAATGCCATCTTGACAAATTCCTCTAGCCTAAACCAAGTTTGCTTTGCTATGGTCTTTGCATGTGGTACTTTGTAATCATGCATCTCCATTATCAATCCAGTTGGTTCACCCGGCAAAGCCTTGAACGCTATTCTTCCGAGAATAAAAATGATCAACAAGTCAACAGCGTACAATAGTAGTGCCCACTGAAAGCCTACAAAGGCGCCGACAAGACCGAGAATTATCACTGTTGTCGCGGCGCAAGGCACCAACGTAACAACAAAAATCGCGATAAGCCGCTCCCTATCAGTCTCCATTATCCTGCACCCCAAACAGGCAGGAACATTACAGCCGAAACCGAGCATCATCGGGATAAACGCCTTCCCGTGCAAACCTATCTTGTGCATCAAATTGTCCATCAAAAACGCAATTCTACTAAGGTAGCCTGAGTCCTCAAGAAAGTACACCATCAAGTAAAATGGAAGAATGTAAGGCAACACAATTGTAACCCCTGCAATCAGCCCTTCTAAAATACCGCCCCAAACTAGTTCTCCTAAAATGCCAGGTCCTAATACACTTTTAGAAATAGGCTCTAGTCCATAAAAAAGATCACTCAACAAACCAGATGTGTAGTCCCCAAAGGATAAGATGCCGAAAAAGATGTCGAGAATCACTGCAGCCATTATCGGGTATACGAGGACGACATGAGTTGTTAAGG
>CBDVBC010000483.1:0-1796 GCA_965372125.1 Candidatus Hermodarchaeota archaeon
CCTCCCATCTTCTTGTTTGGTCTGGTCTTCTTGGGGATTTGCTGGTATTGGAGTTCAAGACGTAGATCCATTTCTGGTGACATAACCGGACTGACGGAGTCTTCAAGTGACCCTTCTGGATTCGGTTATCCAGGTTCCCGCAGCCGCGTAAAGGTTGTGAAATCCTATCCCTTCTCAGAGCAGCTGGAGAGCAGGATTACCCAAATAAGCCGACGATTCGGTCTAGCGCAGCAAGGTCAAAGACGATTCTCCAACGACCAAGCAGTACTGGCCTACGAACGCCGAGGTAATACAATCCATGTGGTAATCCAAGGAACAAATCATCATCTCCGTCGCCTCCTAGCTAATCTTGGTAAAACATCAAACCAGGGAGGGGAAGGAGGATGAGACTCTCATGACAACTATTATTGACATACTACTCCTAGAAATCGTTCAATGGGGAATACTCCTCGGCGAAGCATTGATCGCCAAACAGGTATATCACGCCATTCAAGGAAAAACAGAGTTCCGAAAATGGCTTGTTCAACTCCGATTAATGTCGACAGCTTTCCCAAGCCAAGGGCAACATCAGTCACCATTAGCAACCGGGGTGGCAGCGCCCCAGCGAATGGCGACCTGGATGATGCTCCAAGGACGAACGCCTCACCCACCCCGAATACTTTGGAGGAAGCTTGCCACTGGAGCCTACCTTGTAAGTGTTTTCGCCGCCATCTACCTAGCAGTAAACTATCTTTTACATCCCATCGTGAATGCCTACTTCCTAAGCCTACTTCCCCTATGCCTGCCCTTAATCATTATACCAATTCCCTTTCTCCTTGATGTCGAACCCTCCTCAGCCCTACTCATACTGATTGCCGGACTAGGACTCGGCTTCCTAGCCCTCATTATGCTCTGAAAAAAGGTTGGTGACCTTAAAGTCTTAGAGGAACGCTTCCTATTTTCTAACCTTCATACACAGATCGATGGCTTTCGCTTCCCCATGTTTTGCACGATATGCACATAGGCCTACTCTAAGTACAGCGTTTATTTGTCCCTCAGGAATTGTGTGATCATAATGACCCACAAACATCTCACAAGGAAAACTATCACAAAGACCGCAATGATCCACTTCTTTTTCTAATACACACTTGAATACGTCGCAAGCGCCCCACCAAGGTTTTCCGTTTGCCTTCCTGCAACCCGGACATGGGGTTTCATTTTCACCAAGAAGGCTGGGGCATCGATGACAAGACCACCCGCATCTGGTTAATTCAATTTTTCCCGACATACAAGAAGGAACTTAGCTAGGTTTCAGATAAATGTTCCATTCCTCGGAATACATGTTCCAATTCATAGTCAACGGGTTCTATTCCCAGAAGACAGGAATCCACATACCTCCCCCCTTGTCTTGGAGGGGGTTGCGGTGGTTTGCCCCGGGCTTCTTGCCTGTCGCCTTTGTCTGGTTGCATCATGGTAAGAGTTTTAGCGGTTCAGGTCTCAGTTCAACCTGTATGGAGGATTGCAAAGTTGGGCAAGGTCACAATCCATTACACGACCAGCAAAGGAAAGCAGAAACAACAAAAGGTCAGCACCGACGCAACCCACATCGACCTCGGTGTAGAAGACATCGCGTCGATCGATCTTTCCCCCCTTAGTCAATGCCCAAACCTACAAGAGCTCGGGCTCCACGGGAACCAGTTAGCGAGCGTAGACCTCACACCACTAAGCCAATGCAAAAACCTACAAACACTCGGGCTCCGCGGGAACCAGTTAGCGAGCGTAGACCTCACCCCCATCAGCAAATGCACCAACCTACA
>CBDVBC010000484.1:0-1787 GCA_965372125.1 Candidatus Hermodarchaeota archaeon
CTTCAAGGGCCAATGCCACCAAACTTGGAAGGATGGATATCAGAACAGTACTCGGATAAAGTCTATTTGTCCCTAATTCAATCGTCGCTGCTTGAACATCTAATAACGCCACGGGTCAAAGGGAGGATGATACATTGCAGAGATGGAAATTATCTCTGGTAGTAGCTTGTATGTTATTACTAGGGGCTCATGGTGTAGCGTATTCTAGCATACTTCTCTCGCCATCACCTCAGCAACCGGCTCACCTAGGCAACCCCGTGCTAGAACAGATTTCACGACAAATCAGCTATCAGGTTTCATGGAACCGCACCTTCGGTGGTGTCGAACAAGATAAAGGGGAGTCATTGATTGAGGTAAGCACCACCACGAGTGGCGATGGATTTGTCATCACAGGTGTCACAGAAAGTTACGGTACGGGTGACTATGATCTGTGGTTGAGTCGAACCAATACGACAGGACACCAAGTGTGGAACCAGCTGTTCGGTGGGTCCAGCCACGACTATGGCTACTCTGTGATTGAGTGTAGTGGCGGCGGCCTCGCTATCGCGGGGTACACCAGCAGCTATGGAGCCAATCCTGGTGTAAACGCTGATGCATGGTTAGTGCGAACTGACGCCAATGGCAACCATTTGTGGAATCAAACCTATGGCGGCATGGGAAGTGAATATGGCTATTGTGTAGTGGAATGTAGTGGCGGCGGCTTCGCCATTGCAGGCGTCCAAAAGTCTGGGGGTCTGGGCTACTTCGAGCTGTGGCTGGTGCGTACGGATGCGTATGGAGTTCATCTGTGGAACAGCAGCTTCGGTGGTCCTTACATCGACGATGGCTATTCGTTGGTAGAGTGTAGTGATGGGGGGTTTGCCATCGCAGGTCGCTACAGCACGGGATCTGACATGGATTTCCTGCTGGTTCGTACAGACAGCAATGGTGATCAGTTATGGAACCAGACCTATGGTGGACCTGGATATGAAATGTGTTGGTCCATCATCGCGCCGAGTACAGGCGGCTTCATCCTTGTTGGTAATACTGCTAGCTACGGGGCGGGATTAAGCGATATGTGGGTGGTACGCGTAGGCGCTGGTGGAAACCTACTCTGGAACTACACCTATGGTACCACTAACAATGATGGCGCGATGGACATCGTGGAACAGGCAACTGGTGGCTTTGCAGTAGTAGGACATTATGGCGGTGATTTAGCGTTAGTGCTGATTGACAGTACTGGCTCTGTTCAGTCTATCCTGACATATGGTGGTGGAGAATACGAGGAAGGGTTTGCACTCGTAGAGTCTGTTCTTGGCGGCTTTACCATAGTTGGCACAACCATGAGCTTCGGCGCTGGTGGTGAAGACATCTGGCTAGTACGTATTCAAGAACCTGTGACAGCGACGACGCTACCTCCACCGATTCCAGGCTTCCCCTTGAACGCTATTGCCCTAGGCGTCGCAGCTACCATAGGGCTGGGTGTAGTCTTTCGTCGCCATCAACGAAACCTAAAAAGGACAGTCTCGAGACCGTAAAAGGATCATTGTTATCGTCGCCTTTCGTGGTCGTCCACCGCTGGAGCGCTAGGTAGATGGTCCGCTCATATGGTGAACTCGTGGAACTTGGTAGCTAGGGCTTTCTCAGGGTCGCCCCTGTCATCGGTGATCTACCTGCACAAAGCCAGCGGATTCTCCTCCGCTTGGTTTAGGTATCCTAGTGGTGCACAGTGATAGGTCACATGACCACTTCGGGGTGCTCACAGGCGAAGAAGTCAAGCTGGGCTTACATATCCTGCAGCATAGGTT
>CBDVBC010000485.1:0-1785 GCA_965372125.1 Candidatus Hermodarchaeota archaeon
TATTCTCGTGTCGATTCCCTTCAAGCGGCGGCCTCGGCGCCGGGGGAAATATAAATATATTCTCTTTGATTTTGGCTCGACACGGGGCAAGAGTAACAAATACATGGCGAAGGTCTGCGACGATATAATAGAGGTGACCGAGGGGGGGAACTTGGCTGTCGTGCTCACCCATGGACACCTGGACCACTACAAGGGCCTCTACACATACTTTGACGCCTTGGATGGCCAGGTGGAGACCTTCTGGACGACCAAGTTCCTCAGGAACGAGGAGACCAGGCGCCGGGGGACGCGGCATGGCTCGGTCTTTGAGGCACTAGACTCGATGGCTAGCCAGTTGAAGGAACGGCTCGACCGTGGAGATGTGGAGGAGGACGCAGAAGAGCTGGCGCGAGAACGGGCAGAATCAGATGAGATGCTGAATGAGCTTTGTAAGCGACTAGGCAAACGGACCCACTACCTCCATAGGGGCTCCAGGGTCGTGAAGCCCTTCCTTCTAAGGACTGGAGCCAAGATTAACGTGTTGTCACCCGAATCCGATGGGAAACCCTACGAAAAGATCCTTCACGCCATCCAAGGTGAAGATGCAGAGGAGGGTGAAACCGAACAGGAGAGGGAGCGACGCATAGGCAAGGGACAGCTCCTCAAGCTGCTCAAGGAACGCTTCGAGAACCGTGACGAGATGCCTCTGCGGAAGCTGCTCCTTGCAGAGCGGGAATACGATAATGCGACCAGCGTGGTGATCTCGATTGACTGGGAGGGTCGGCACCTGGTCTTCGCGGGGGACGCGCAGGACGCAAGTTGGGAAATCATGTACCAGGAGGGCGTGGTGAAACCGGTGGACTTCCTTAAGGTGAGCCACCATGCGTCACACAATGGGACTCCGACTAAGGCTCCTGAGATTTGGAAGGCGCTCCTTGGTGATAAGCGTCCCACCTTTCTGGTTTCAACCTACAAGTGCCCGGACTGGAAGATTCCAAACCCGAAGCTACTCAAGGAGCTAAAAGCCCACGGAGACCTACTCACAACACAAGATGTTAAGGGGAACCCGGGGTATATCGATCTCACCATAGATCCTGCTTGATACATCCTAAAACGCTCAGAAGTCTCCTGGTTAATCAGAGTTGCAGGCTAGTCCTCCCTAGGTAAGGACACGATAAAGATCGTTCCTTTAGTGTGGTCTCCGGGTACCCGGTCTTCGACTGCGATGGTTCCGCCAAAGGCTTTGGTCAGGGCAAAGGCAACAGACAAGCCGAGACCTAGACCCATTGCGGATTTTGTGTAGCGCTTGAAGAGTTGTTGTTTCTGCTCCTCGGGGATGCCCTGCCCCTGGTCAATGACTCGTGTTTCCCACCAGTCCCGTTTTTGGCTGTGCTTGGGATTTATCGTTACCGTGATGTGTGCTTCGTCGCGAGGGGAGTAGTCGATGGCATTATTGAAGAGGTTCAGGAATACGTCCACGAGAAGCTTGTTAGCCCTAACATGGTAGGTGCTCTGTTCTGGCTCGAAGTGGAACTCGAAGACTAGAGAAGGAGAAGTGTCGAGAATGTGGTTCCAAGATTCCTGTATGATTTCCACCAGATTAATTTTCTCGAACTTTTCAGGATCCAATTCAGCCGCCTTACTTATACTCCGGACTTGGTTGATTAGACGAACAGCCTTTTCCAGCCCGGAGGAAGCCAGGCTTAGAGCCTCTGAGGTGCTTCTCTCAGAGGGGGCTGGGAGCGCTAGCAGCTCTAAAGAACTGTGGATGATCTGATGGTAGTTTCTGAGATCGTGAATCAGTAT
>CBDVBC010000486.1:0-1782 GCA_965372125.1 Candidatus Hermodarchaeota archaeon
TGGCTTTGGCAAGAAACTCCCGACCACCTTCGACCTCTGGAAGAATGTCGTAGCCGGTGATGCCCCCGCTCTGACCAAGATGCAGCGATACTGTAAGCGGGATGTGGTTCTACTAGAAAAGGTATGGGACAAGATGAATCCTTATGTACCTGCAAAGACCAGTATCATTTCAGGAGGTAGGGTTGATTGCTGTCCAGAGTGCGCTGGAACGATCAACATCAATAAGCGTCGGACTACTGCTGCGGGGTACAAAGTGGTCCAGCTAGTCTGTAAGGACTGTGGGAAATACAATACCGTAGCAGCGAGTAGGGTGCCTGAAGTGCTCTAACTGTGCTATATTAGAGGGTATTATGTCTCGAAAGAGTAAAGGCTCTGGTGGCGGTGGTGACAATGAAGATGGTCTGGGTGGGGCACCCGGAACATTTATCAGTGCGTTTGAGCCTATACAGGATGGCTTCATGCAGAACCCAATCATTTGGGAGGGCGCCACAGGCTTCATCGGGGATGCTGCCGAGACCTTCGTCTGGGCAGGGTTCCGCTTCGACATTAGCTCAACCTACAGTACTGATAGTGAACGAGGACTACCCCTCGAACCTCCCATCTTCAACTACATGGAGTTAACCCTGAGTAGGGCGACCGAGGTAGCTAACACCTCGGGGGTTGGATATGTGTTTTTTGTACCCGAGTTTGAGCCTCCAAGATACTCCATCGGTAGAAGGCCCTCCCAACGAGATGAGTGGCTCATTGGTTACACGGACAGTGCCTTTTCGGATACTACCTCAGTGACCCTCCCCATTGGTGATAAGGACACACGCATACTACCCGCCAATTTCCCCGACGGAGTACAGCCCGCATTGGATGAACTTGCTGCCAACGACCAAGGCAACCTCATGAACAACTTTGGTCGCTTCCAGAGTTTCCTACAGAACTCCCAAGCAGACGGTACCTTCGCTCTCTCGGTCTACATAGAAGTAGTAGGTGGAGATGTGCAGTTCTACAGCACACGCAGCAGTGGTACCGTCCCCGGTCTAAATGTAGTGGAACATGGATTTCATACTGGCCACAATACTGGCATCCTACGCGACAGTCGTATCCGACACTGCCCTAGGAGTGGATTGCCAGACCATGCCGACAAATACATCCCGGATGGTTATGTAGAAGGCCTCATGGTTTCTCCAGACTGGTATGAGCCCGAAGATCGAACGGGCATGGATAGAATTATCCCTTCTGAAGAGGGTGTTATTAAGGATGAGGCACTGTAATGGGACTCATGACACTGGCTGAGTTCAGAACTGAACTTCGGTTCATATTCAAGAATCGTAACGATGAGGTAGTGGATTCTGCACGGTTGAACCGAGTACTCAACCAAACATACAGTCACGTCTGTCAGCCCGAAGTACGAAAACACAAAGAGCTACTTGAACGTCAGGACATCACCCTGGTAAGTGGTCAGGTAGACTATGATCTTGCCACACTGATCTCTAACAATGTCCTGGCCATTGAAGATCTCATCTATTACAACACGGACACAATCACATCCACGGCAACCAAATCTGAGGTAGAGCCACGCTCCCTGAACTGGATGAACAAACGAACTGTGCCTGGGGAAGGCCGTACCACACTGTATGCTCTAGACGGGGAACGGTTGGTGATCTACCCAGCGCCCGGTGGTGCTGAGGCGGGCAATCAGCTTCGTCTGTGGTACTGGACCGAACCTGCTGTGCTGGCTGCGGACGATAATAAAACAGTACTGGGCACCTATTGGGACCGCGTGATTCTACG
>CBDVBC010000487.1:0-1777 GCA_965372125.1 Candidatus Hermodarchaeota archaeon
CCCGACTATCTTCTATTATAAGCCATTGTAGAGGCTGAAAGAGTGAAAATATGTCGGTATAAGTCTGATTTTCTTGTAGGAAAACAACCTAGAAGCCTGTAGGTATTTGTCCTACAAGCCAGGATAGGCGGATGAGTAGTATTTCTTTCGTGATACGGCTGTGAAGCTTGGACGGTTGATTCATGTAGGACATAAGCTGACAGATCAAAGAGCGAATATCCTACAAAAAAATCAGACAAATACTGATACCCAGAACTAGAAATTTCAACTAGCCTTTGAACGAAACAGATGAAGGATTATCAGTTTGTTGTTAAAAGCCAAAATGAACGGACAATCTTTCGATCGAATATCGTCGTCTGGCAACAACAATTTCCACAACGGCAAAAAAAACTTGCAAGGAGGAGAAAATGAAAACATTTCTCGTCGCAACGCTTCTGCTGCTTGTATTGGGACTGCCTTTCTGTGCAGCCCAAGAGGGGGACGACCGAAGAAGGATCTTCGTGGACATTGGCTTGGGAATGAACTACAGCCCGGTGGACCAAAAAGCGTTTTTAACCCCGCTGATCGGTCTTGAGGTTTCCATGATCGAAAAGGTTATGGTCGATGTGGGCTTCAGCTTCGAGTCTCATTCCTACGATTTTTCAGGGATCGAGAAGACGGTGGATCGCTACTTTACCATCCATTTGTTGGGGAAATATTTCCTTCTAGGCAATTTATGGGCAGGCACCGGATTTGCCTGTTCTATGTTCCTGAACAGCTACACGGTAAATGCGGTACCCGCCACCCCCGGAGCGGTTCATCCTGACAGGATCCAATTTCTGCTGGCCGCCGGATACCTGTCGAAAGTGCTGGAGGGGATCTATCTGAATCCTTCCTTGCTTGTTCGCATGGTGTTGCCATCGGAGGAGGCAGACTCCTTTGATTTCGACCTGGGACTGTTCATTACCGCGTCGCTAAATATCCGACGCGACTAAGTCGCTTGCTGGAGTTTCTAAACTTTACATTCGAGGAAACTCTTTGACAGAACGTAGATTCATGCCTCTCGATACAAGGTGAAACCATTCACCGTGGAGGAACTTGTAGAAAAAGTTGACGGAATTCTCGCGTAAGGTTCTTTACCATCCGATGTTTTCTTAGGAGGGTGTTTGTGGACGAGAAAATAGTGACGGTTTACGCTACGTCTGATGAAATTGAGGCGAATCGGGTTTCGCAGTTGTTGGCGCAACGTGGAATAGATTCACATATCCATAACGCCAGGCCACAGGATTTATTTGGTATGGGTAGATTAGGTGCTGGTTATAATCTGGCAGTTGGTCTGTTAGAAGTGCAGATACACGAAAAGCAGCAGGAAAAGGCGCTGACAATTCTAAAGGCTGAGATGGAACTGAAAGAGGCAATTGAGTCGGTATCAGAGCCTCCAGAAACCGAGGTGAAAAAACAAAGTACTGAACACTCTGACACGTTAACGCATGAATATGTGACGAAAAAACGTCAAAACGGGTACGCTGTCAGAAGCGTGATACTAAGCGTCGCGTGGCTTTTTGGTATAGGCTCGCTCTTTGGGATCTATTTTGGTATTAGGGGAATCAAGTATCGACCTGTGCTAAGTGCTTTTGGGATCGCGTTTGGAATTGCGGGTCTCCCTTTACTAGTCTGGTTCATTCTTCGGGTGATCTAGTATTTCCTCTATTGACTAATAACACGATATAAGGATCGGGGATATTGACAAGGATGACCATAATTCCTATTGTTGGAACACATTTTTGTAGGTTTTAAT
>CBDVBC010000488.1:0-1761 GCA_965372125.1 Candidatus Hermodarchaeota archaeon
GTAACTGTTAGTGAGGCAATCGCGGTGGAACACCGAAAGCAAGGAGCGGACTGCAAAGTCATACCTAATCTACCTCTCACCCGAGAACTGAAACACCTAAGCCCCCCATCCCTCCAACCTGGAATTCCTCGAGCAATTAGCTTAGCTTCGGACTTTCAGGGTTTCCAAGATCATCGGCAACCTGGGAATAACCTAGAAGTCTGGGAGAAGGAAGGAGGAGTCTACATGGATTGGGTGGGGCGTCCTCCAGCACCCCACCTCAAATGGATTAAACACAGACCATGGATCCAACCTAATCAACTCCTACAAGTGCTAACGACGGATTATCAATTCGGCTTTGTACCATGGGCAAAGAACTGGTATCATCGCTATGGATTTCCCAGCAAGACCGCTTGGTATTCCCATGCTGGTCTGCTCTTCATCCTTAATTCCGACTACCAGTCGTTAATTGACTTTCTTCCCAAATGGAGTTGTTATGAGTTTGGCGATACCTCCCAACTACAACTCGTTATGCAGGAGCTTCGTTCCCTTTCAGCTGAGGAGATTCTTTCTACTAGACTACGCCTGCGAGACTGGGCTAAAGAAAATGCTGTGCTCGATGGATACATCCATTCATTGGAAATTGTGCTGAAGCGCGCTCAAAATACAAGGTAACTCCATATCTAAATTTAGTGAGTTCTGTTCAAAGCACTCTGGTACCTTCATTATGAAATAGTTGGTCCATATACCTGACCATACGTCTTCCATAATCAATTCTCCTTGTATACTTTCTAATCTCTTCCTCTTCTATTTCGCCTAAGGCAAGCTTGATCGATAAATATGGGGCAATGAGGTCACTTTGGTAAATGAATGTGGACACTCGGGGGTTTATCTCAATCAGGCGGTCTCCAATGAATTGCAGGTTCACACAGTAGCTCAGAGGGATAGCCTTTAAAACTTCGCGTGTCTGTTCAACCAGATCAGGTCTCTTCACCAGTTCTCCTCTAACAATCACACCCCATCTCGCTTCCTCAACTGTCTTGACAGTGGTAAGTAACTCTCGTCCCTGCATCGCAAGCGAGTCGGTCGCTATCTCCATTCCTTCTAGGAATTCCATAACCAAGAGATGTGGAAAATCTTTACTGTCAGAAAAAATAAACTCAAACTCTTGTAGAGTCATATATTTGCTGATTGGTTTTTCCTCCATCAGTAGGTGTTTCCTATCAGCTTTGGGATCGAGAATTCTAACTCCTCGACTCCCTTTACCAATATGTGGCTTGAAGACTACCGACCGTTCAGGATATCCCAGCTTTTTTGTAACCTTCACAAACTCGTCTAGTGATTCCGCTGAGAAGTATTTCGGCAAATCAATACTAGCGCGCTTCCTCAAGACCTCATACATTAAGTGCTTGTTACTAGCGATTTCGATGGCCTTAGGATTAGAAACTATCACCCTAGTCCCAAGTGCCTCAAACTTTGATTTGTTCAGCGATAGGGGATGTACCTCGAAGCTGGATTCAGGAAAAAGGGCATCCGGCTCTTCCTTTTCCACAATCTCTAGCATTTTTGGAATATATTCTTCGGATTGCCCAGGAGGAACTCTGTAAAACTTATCGACAAAGAACCTCCCAACAACTTCATCATCCATATCAGTGCCAATTATCTCAATCTCCCTTTCCCCATTGTTCTTTAGCATCCGAATTAGTGTTGAGGCACCGGGACATCCGCAGGCTGTTAGAATTATCTTAAGCTTCCTCATTAGTCGAATATGACAAGTAGAAC
>CBDVBC010000489.1:0-1752 GCA_965372125.1 Candidatus Hermodarchaeota archaeon
GGGAAATGAGATTCCTAGGTAGACGAACTTGCCTTTTCCGTAGGGGGCTACCATACCTACTGTGCGTCTACCTACCTTGACCTCATTCTTCTTAATGCGAAGGATACTGGAGAAGCCTATTAGTGGCCGACGTGGACTCTGAACTTCCATTTTACTGGTTTTTGCTAGTGTTTCGCAGGTTCGCATATCAGTACCGAGGAAGGGGAGTTCTGGTCCAATGATTGCCGTCCCGCCCTGCTCCACATATTTAAGGAGCTTGTCCTGAAGTTGCTCGGACATGAAGTCATAAGTAGGGAGGAATATGACCTGATATTTGGAGAGCCTGTCTAGGCTCAAATCTGTATCGCCTATTTGGAAGGGTATCTTTGTGCGGGTTAGCCCCCAGTAGAGGGCCTCCCAGAAGGCAGGGTATGCCCGTTGTATTGTATCAGTGAAGTTAAAGCTACTATCACTAACGAGTAGTTCAGGGGGAATTCCTAGAACGCTTGTAATGTAATTCGCGCTTTTTGTTACAGCCTGCAAGCGTTTATACTCGAGATTGTGTAAGAGGAGTACATTCGTAGGTCTCGAAAGCGACGAGAACTGGATGGCTTCAAGGACATTTAGGAGACGCTTCAAGAAGGGGTAGAGCTTGTCTCGACGTTGTCCCCGACGTGAGATAGGGCTTCCCAGCCAGAAATCTCTCTCCACCAACATCTGAATGTTGAAACCGCGAAACCCGTACATTAACCCGACGAGAAGAGCATACTGCTGATCCTCAGGATTAAGCGAGGGACCCCAAGGCCAAGTACCCATACCAGCTTCGGCAAGGAAGGGTAGGCGACTGGTGGCGCTCAGATAGAGGGCACCTTTCCTTATTCGTTCATAGTGCCTGCTCCCAAGGTAGAGCCCCACACCTAGTATGTCTACCTCCCTTTCAACTCGAAGGATGTTGAGGGGAAGCTTTGGCGTCACCGCGCGCGTGTTATGAAATGTAAAGATACCCCGGATTTCCCTGACCCAAAAGAGGCTGGTAATGACCTTGAGGGCTCGGGAGATATAGTGTTCTTGGAACCCGACCCAGTCAAGATAACGGGGCAACGCTTCTCGCTCCCTGTCCGCCAAGGCTCGAGGAGGAGCTACCTGTTCAAAGGTGGAGTATCGCGTACGGTGAGCCCGGTTTAACATCTCAATAGACTCATACTTCTTCTGCAGAAAGTCGTGATACCAGCGAATACCTCCCGGAGAGTAATCAGCACTAAAGGGACCATTCATGAAAGGAAGAGACAGCTCGTTATCAACCTGTAGACCGATGATCGGGCCTCCGGGGGAAAGATGCCGCTTCAAGTAGGGGCAGAGAATGTCTAGATAGTTGTTGAGAAGTTCGTGAAATTTAGTACTGGCATAGCTAGGGAAGGGAAAGGGGGAAGTTCCGGCAGGGATGATCACGGGGGTGTCTTGGGCTGATCTAGCTTGAATCGCCGGGTCTCTGACCACCCAATCAGGAAAACCAAAGTTCGTGAGCTCAACATTGATTCCCGGGCCTGGACGGATAAGGACATGTAGATCCTGTTCATTGCAGAGGGTGAGAAAGGAATCGAGGTCTTTGCGTTTATCCAATGTCCCAAAGTCAAAATTACCGGGGGTTACCTCATGAACACTCCAGGGTACACTTGTGGAGATGATACGAAACCCCAGTCTTTGGACACGCTCCAGCAGCATCGTCCATCTTTCCCGCTCTAGCCTCCAGTATTCAAAGCCACCACTATACAG
>CBDVBC010000490.1:0-1741 GCA_965372125.1 Candidatus Hermodarchaeota archaeon
ACAAACACCTTGGTGACGCACCCATTCGCCGGCTCGGTGAGTTAGACGACCAGACAATGCAATCTGGCAATATACGTGCTCTCTATATCGCTGGATCATCCAATGTAACACGTCTAGATGTTCTGGGTGGACGAACCCTCGAAAGTGGCAGCTACATTCGGCGGCCCGGTGTTCTCCAACTAATGATAGAGCAAGGCGGTATAGTCTTCCTAGATGAGGTCTCCAGTCTTCCGCCACAGTTCAACATACTCCTCAACGAGATCGTCGACCGAATAATCAACCGGGACTGCCACGACAACTTTTACATGTTCTTCGGCGGAAATCCTGGCACATACCTAGGCGCCAACGAGCTTCCCGACTCCACCGCTGAACGCTTGGTAACACTCTGGTTTGACTATTACAAGTTTGAAGATGAAGTGCAAATCGTAAAACACATGCTCCAACGAAGCTTCCCCGCCTCCTCAGAGATCTTCACTCCACCGGAGGGATTCGATGCCTTTGTCCGGTTTACCACCGGGCTGGTCAGGCGCATGCGGCGCAGCATCTCCGGGGAACAGGAAATCCCACTGAGCGTTCGAAGTATCTCTATGCTAGCCACGACTGCCCTTCAACTAGGCTCGATAACACCTGGCACAGGAAGTGCTAGTCCCCAGGGAACAGTGGAGGCACTGGGTGTTTATCAGAAATTGCACGGGAAACTTCCAAAATCCATGACTGAGGGTCTCAAATCCGCTGATGTTGATAACCTGGTCAAGTACATGGCTGCTCGCGGTATTGACTGGTCAATCTTCCGGAAATCTATAGGTGCCCTCGGCATCATCCAGCGAGTGCGGGGCTCCAGCTTCTATGAAGCTTTCATGTCAGTTGTTCCAACCTGACAATGCGAGGTAGGAGATTGACCGGAATACACTCTGAAATGCAACGCGAACTCAAGCGCCTACTAGCCAAGAGGCGAGCGAAAAATTCACCAGAAGAGTCAAAGCCAGCATTTCCCCGCAAAGATGTAGTGGTGTCTGGGGAAGGGGAGGTTAATACTCACCCCTGCACTCACCCTAAGGTTCTCCCCGAGTCAACGAGCAGTCCTTCAGACAGGACAGAAGGAACCCTCACAAACGAAATCGAACAAGCAGCCACGCCCCGAGGGTGGGCAGGGGAACCCCGTAAGGAGGGGACTCTACTTGATGATATTTTACAGGCTGTGGAGAAACGAGGCCACAAACTGGTCAGACTTAAACCCTCTTTCTCTTCCTCTTTTGGGTGCCGAACCCGCTGCCAACAGCACGACCGCCCCATCCGTTACGATCACGAGAGCCTGCTCTGGCGACACCACGACGATGAGAGCGCCTGCGAGCAATTAGATGTGCTTCCCCACCCAGAGGGGCAGCTAACCGTCTCATTATCCGAGTTCCGCTTACGCGATTTACTCCTCACGAATGTATCAGTTTCTGACGTTATCCGATTGGCAAAAGAATGGCTGGACAAGTTCCACTCTGGGAAATGCGTAGAACCCCTGGGTCAGAGCTGGGCGCTAGTATTACTAGCGGCGTCACTAGCCCCCGACGTGAAAATAGACTATGAATCAGCAGGCGGTATGCTGAAACGAAACATCAAGGAGATCATCCGAAAAATAGTCATAGATGCCGCAGTTGACATCCTCCACAAGCACCCCACACTAAGACTTCCCCCTCCAAGCGACCTGCCACTCAGTTTAGTTTCAGAGAAGATGACTGAAAGGATAATG
>CBDVBC010000491.1:0-1740 GCA_965372125.1 Candidatus Hermodarchaeota archaeon
AGTTCGGTCTTGTAGGCCCGGAGAACGAGCATGTTGGGAGTTTTCGTGGGGGTTTCATGCAGCGCCTTTTTCCGCTCCTAGAGTGAGGCTTGTTGTCTAGGTGGCGGTTTCTTATTTTAACTCCTTGTATTACCCATTTTCTGGGGTTAGATGTCCTATCTGGGTATGAATGGGTACAAAAACGCCAACAGTTAGCAACCCCCCTAATCTTCCAAGCCGCTATGAGCGACCTGGAAGATGGCTACAAGGAGCAAATCAGCTTCAACTGTACCAGCGGAGGTGACCAGACCCTCTACTTCTTCATATGCGATGAAGCCAACTTCAGTCTCTGGGTGGGAGGCCAAGAAGCCACTGTATTCTGCCGCCACGATATGGTTGTCAGCTGGGCGGGCGAATTCGAAGCCCCCTACGAAGACTCGTGGTACCACGTTTTCTCGAACTTCCATAGCCCTAGCACGACCAAGACCGTTGACCTCATCATCGACCTCTATGAGTGGCAAGATCCCTCCACCCCCACAGTAGGCCCTGTCCAGAGGGGAATGCTCGCCGGCGCGTTCATCGCAGCCCTAGGAGCAATATTCGTCATTGCCATCGTCGTGTGGCAGCGTAAGAAACCTCAAGGGGAAAGAGACTACTGGGAAACAAGAACACAACGACCACCATCATCGCATCCGCCCTGTGTTTGCCCAAGGTGCCAGACACCCATCGAAGCAGACGAAACCTATTGCTACAACTGCGGAACTAGACTGTAACTAGCCTGAAACCAATTCAGCAGCCAATATGGCGTAACCTAATCCAGTGTCAGAAGACTTTTACTGAGAATCTGATAATGTAGAGAGAAAGGGATTGGTGAGTTACAGTGCAACTCTTCAAGACAGGAAATGTCTCGCTGGCAGATGTAGAAGAGGCCTTGGCGAGGTTTCTCTATGAAATCAAGGATATGATATTCTATCGCCACGAAATCAAGGATCTGGTATTCTATCGGGAACCCAATCAGCTCACTCTGGACGGAAAGTTCCACGGGCAAACCATCAGAGGGACCATCCGAGACACAAAGGCTGGCCCAGATCTACATCTTAGCGTAACACCCCACATTCGCATAGCCTTACTCCTCAGCGTCATTATCGCACCCCTAATCATTGCTTTAGCCTTCGCCTTCGGTATGCGAAGATTACCTGGGGGTGAATGGATAATCGACCCTTCATTGGCTTTCCCCCGCTTCTTTACTCAGTCAGGACTCATCAACTTGGGGTTGCTGTATCTGTTCATCGTCATCTTAAGCACCTTCTTCATCGTGGTTTGGATTTCCTTTGACCAACGCCGAACATTCCCTGATGTAGTACGATATGCAGTTGGTGTTTGGCAGCTTCAAAATCAGGAAAGGCTTGATATTGAATGCACATTCCACAAATTCGTTCACTACGAGCTGTCTGCTGGGCTCCTGTTCTACTTCGCAGGCATCACTGGTATTGGCATATATGTTATAGCGGTTATTACCAGTCCCTACAATCCATTTAATCTCATCAGTTGGGTCTCAATCATCTCTGTCCTACTGGTCTTTGCAGGAACAATGATCACAATTTTTACTGCACTACCAAAGTACATCATCACCCAGGAAGGGATTCAAATCCAGAAAGGCATCCAGACAAGAAAAGAGACGCTTGAGTGGAAGAATATCATACTCCAAGAAGAAACCATAACCGTCGCAAAATATTCTCGCTACATTTACAGAATGAAAGT
>CBDVBC010000492.1:0-1726 GCA_965372125.1 Candidatus Hermodarchaeota archaeon
GACGAACAGTTCCGAGAAGGAGCCAGACTGAAAAGTTGTTCGGGGTGCGACTAGTTAATTCTTGGAAGCACTCCTCTGCCAGAGCGTGCTGTTCTTTATCCTTGCTAAAATAAGCGCTCAAGTAAGGTACGAGGGCTTGAACCTCCGCGTCAGTGATGTGTCGCGTCTTCAACATATCCCAGAGAGCTTCCATCCGCTGCGACAGGTTTGGAAACTCCACAGCCTCCAAGGGTGGGTCCGGTGCGATTACAGCAGACCCTGTGATCACGAACCACACTGACCCCGAAAGACTGGCCACGGCATCATCGAAACCTGCGGGGTGGGCAAAGAGGTGCTTATACAATACACTGAGGAGGTGCATCGTCAGGGGGGCCTGCAGGTTTTTCAATCACTTAAAGGCGCGTAACAAGTCGGTGTGATGTGGTTTGACTTCACTCCAATATTGCTTATAGATGGCTTCCAGTTCAGGGGGAACCTCGTCAAGTCTCTCCTTAGTAAGCCTTCTCAGACCTTTATCTTGCAGGTATTTGAACAGGGCGACAATATAGAGCAGCGGTTGATGACCTTTTACCACTCTGGTAACTAATCTTTTCCGAATCTGCGAACCAGCTTGAATGTGGAATTTCTTTGCGGCAGCTCCGATGATGGCGATTAGAAAGGCTTCATAGCGTTTTGCGTCAGGGAAATGTACCGAGCATTCGATGTGTTGGAAATTGCGTAGGGTTTGGGTCAGAGAGTCCGTGGCGGGGGACCTAATGGCACAGAGCACTATGGTCCGTTCCCCTAAGTAGGGTCTAAGAAAGTCAGTGAGCTTCTTTATCTGGTCGCCGCTGAGCCTCTGCAAGTCATCGACGATAACAATGGTGGGTTCTGAAAAGCGGGGGAGTTGTATCCCTTTCTCCACGAGGAGCACTGGCTGGGTCACGACAACCACCTTTGGATGATAGGGGGAGGGAAACCGGCGTAACGGGGATTGCTCATGGCCTATGCGGTCTCGCAGACACTCGACTAGACGAATAATAGTCAAGGACTTGCCTGCTCCCGGTAATCCAGTGATGAGAAAGCCTTGCCCGTAGAGCTGGTCTAGTGGTTTCTTCTGGATGATTTTTTCGATGTGGGCAATGAGGGGGTTGGGGATGTAGTCAATCCAGGGGTAGGTGACGAGATGGTGCCACAGTTTTTCTCGCGTCAAGTGGTGCAGGTAGTAGACAACACATTCGTCGGGGTAGTCCTTCCAGAAGTGGATTCCTAACACTCTGAAAGTCACCATCAGTTCCGCGGCAACACAGGTGATGGTTGCGGGGCCAATAACATACCATGGAATAGAGGGGAGGTTGATACCTAGTAATGACATTAGGGGGAGAATGACTGGTACCAATAGGGTCAGAAGGATCACGATGCTTAGGAGGACTAGGCGTTTCCAGTAGATGTTGCGCTGCAGCCGATACCCAAACACACAAACACCCTCCTACTGGTGCTCTACCTTGGAGGCTCGCTTCCTACAGTCTACAGCTATGCTACTACTTAATCTTTCGTGGTTTTCAACACCTTAATTGGGTCGCGTCGGTCCATATGGACAAAAAACAGGGCAGACATTCTCTAAATGAACTCGTTAAACTGATAACAGGAATTGGTGGCGGCGGAGACGAGGGATTAATCGATAAAGAAGCTGGGGATGACCGCCCCTATTCTCAGCCTTACGGGGCCCACCTGCTAGCGTTGAGGT
>CBDVBC010000493.1:0-1726 GCA_965372125.1 Candidatus Hermodarchaeota archaeon
AAGGGAAGCAGGTTGCTCAGGGACCAAGTCCCGGAGGCGGTTCGCCAACTGCTTTACCTGCCCGGCTTCTTTGGAAGACAACAGCCCCCTCCTGGCAGCCATCTCCGCTTGAAAGATAAGGCGGTGTTGAGTGAAGAACTCGTATCCATCGTCGGTCCAAGGGTTTGGCTGGGGTGTGCTGCCGATGTAATTATCGTGTTCGAATCCAAACCTTTCGCTGGTGTGGTTGTGAAGGGCAGCCATTTTACGCCCAAAATCGTCCCAATAATCAGAGGCGCGAGAAACCGGAGCCAGGTCTTCCATTAAAAGAAAATCAGAGGTATGCAGATAAGGCGTTGGCACGCGGGGGCCGTCTTCTACCCCCAAAGCTTCCAATCCCTCCACCTCTCGAGCGAACATGTCTTCGGGAGCTTGAGCGTTTGTTTTGAGGAAAAAACTATTACCCTCACTTGTCCACAGCAATACGCCGTTGTTAATACACCCCCCTCCCACCTGCCGGGACCTTTCTACATTCCCGTACCCATTCTCCACAAGCCAATCTGTCACCGCCGCTGGTATCATTACAGGATTACCAGGTTTAACTTAGTATTGAAGAAGTTGACCGACATTAAACCTCAAAATCTCCTGATTCCAGTGCAGCTAACAACCTCTGGCAAGACCGTTCTACGATTTTATAAGTATGGTGAAAACCATCAACGCCACTGTAATATGGGTCAGGCACAGCGTCAGTGGAGTTACCTTCCGGATCAAAGGCACGTAAGGTGTAAACCTTAGCCTCATCCACTGGATCACTCGCAAGATTAAGAATATCGGATTTATTGCTCATATCCATGGCAATAATCAGGTCGAAGAGTTCGAAATCAATAGGGGAAAACTGTCGAGCCAAACCCTCGTAAACCAGCCCGTACTCAGAGGCCACCTTACGCATTCGTGTATCCGGTGATTCACCGATGTGATAACTTGAGGTTCCCGCTGATTCGACCTCATATTTGTCACCGACCCCCGCCAGTTTAGCCTGGTGTGCGAACATGTGCTCTGCTAAAGGGCTGCGGATGATATTACCCAAGCATACAAATAAAATCCGGGTTTTTCCTGTCATAAATAACATCTCCTAGCTATTTCAATGCATTATAGCAAAAATCCGCATAAAATCTAACTACACAGCTATTAATAATAAGTAGCCTGTTGATAGAAATCCAAGAATGTAAAATCCGGTTTTTTCTCATATAATCTGTCTTCGAGTCCACAAAGCGGACGAAAACCTGTTTTTCTGACTCTCGAGGATTATGAAATATTCGGACAACTGATAAACTGAGTATCACAAATAATACTTCATAACTATTCCGAAACTGGTGATAAAATGCTATACTTTCTTTGGAAAAGCATGAAATCCTTCACAAAAGGACTACCTTCACGATGCTTTTAAAATCTGCAACTATCCAATCCTATAAATGTATCCTGGATTCAGGAGTAGTTCGGATTGAGCCTGATATCACTTGCTTTGTTGGAAAAAATGAAAGCGGGAAAACTGCCTTCCTAGAATCCCTTTACCGCCTAAACCCAATTCCGTCGGGACATCGCAGCAATTTCAAGGAAATGTTCGATTTTCCACGTCATTTCCGGGGCACAAAGCCACTCTCTCACGCTTCTTTCAAGCCCCTAGTGACTGTCTTTGAGCTTGATTCTAAAGAGGTTTCTGAGCTTGAGTCCATTTTCGGTGCTGGTA
>CBDVBC010000494.1:0-1721 GCA_965372125.1 Candidatus Hermodarchaeota archaeon
AACTGATAGTTTCGTAGATGGAGATTTTATCGTGTCCGAATAGCTTACAAGGCGAGATAATGAACGAGCTGTTTTGTCATGTTGAGCAAGTCGTCGATTCTTATCCATTCATCAGCGGCGTGGGCTTTGGAGAAATTATCGAATGCCGCTGGACCAACCATCACAAAATGGAAATCCTTGAGAACCTCAGCGACAAAGCCCATATCTGAGGAGCCTGAGATACCAGCATAGATTATTTCGTCTTCCTTGTAACCCTTGACTGCCTGGAGGGCTTCCCGCATCCGTTTAAGGTAGGGACTCTGGAGATCCAGTTTGAGGGCGGGGTAGCAGTGAGTGTATTGGACCTCGACATCGAGTGCCTTGCTTTTGGCTTTTCCTCGCTCAACCGCCTCCCGGATTTCTTGTACCACATCTTCGTATTTTTCTTCGGGGATGTAGCGGCGGTTGACGATTACTTCGCACTCGGCTGGGACAATGTTAGATTTGGTGCCGCCCTGGATTATGTCCAGGTTGAACATGGGAGTCATCTTGTCCGAGGGAGCGCCCATCGACCTGAGAAGGGGAATCGAGGGAACGGAGGATTCGCGCATTTCCACTTCAGCCTTGAGGGCGAGGAGCTCGTTGAGGATGGGCACCATAGCTTCCACAGCGTTTACCCCGAGGAAGTTCATTCCAGAGTGGCAGCTCCGCCCCCGGGTCTTGATTGAAACATCAACATCACCTGCTAGACCCACGATAATGAGGGGTAGTTGGGTTCCGAGTTCGGTGTTGAGGAAGTGCCCCTTCACATAGCCTTCCTTGGCGAGATGATATATCCCCGGGTAGACGCCGATTTCCTCATCAGTGCAGAGCGTACAGATGAGGTTGAAGTTTGGTGTTAGTCCCAGCTCGTCCATCACCTCGATGGCAACCAGCATCCCGGCTATCCCGGACTTCATGTCCAGAGCACCCCGCCCGTAGATCTTGCCGTCCTCCACAACACCTGCGAAGGGGTCCTTGGTCCACGGCTCCTCAATGGGCACGACATCCATGTGCGCGTAGATGGTAACATGGTCATCGCAGCCGTGGTCCCGGGTCGCGACCAGATTCACCCTAGGACCCTCTAACGGAAGAGGGATAGTTTTGACATACTTCTCCGGAATGATGACTCGCTCGGTTTGGAACCCCAATTTTCTGAAGAGGGGTTCGGCGTATTCGACCAGTTCCTCATAGTTGTTGCCCGGTGGCACCACAGTAGGAATCCGGATTAGGTCACGAAGAATCGTTATGATGCGATCCCGCTTTTGTTCAACAGCCTTGAAGACCTGCTCTGTTGGTAGCACCGTTATCTTGGGTTTATCCGTCAAATCTAGCACCTTCTACCTGATTACACCAGCTCTCCTATATTCCTTGACCTCTAAAAAAAGCTACAGTCTACTCTTTGCCAGTAAGTCATCACTAATGGCGGTTTGTGAACCTATTTATCCCACCCAAAGTCAGTAGAGAGCAGTTCGTATAATTGACGGTTAAAGGGAGCAAAGAATTTTCCAAGTTTCTCCCTTGTAACAGTTTTCATCCTTGAATATCTTCCAACATTGTATTTCCTTGTGATATTCAATTCTTCTTCAGGAATATCAAGGAAATGTGTGACTCTCTTTAAAAGAGTAGCTGGTTTCGTTAAGAGATGATGACTAGACAAAAATAGAAATCGGCTCCTTGGAAACGAATTGAACCAAGATTTG
>CBDVBC010000495.1:0-1707 GCA_965372125.1 Candidatus Hermodarchaeota archaeon
TTCTCTGATGCACTCTAGAAAATGGTTCAATTCCACCTTCAAAGGTTCTTCCTGCTTCAAGCGAGGAACGGTAATATCCCCATATCTATAGGAGAGTTGGAATTCACCGAAGCCATTGTGCCGATCGGGGACTAAGACTCCCTTATCATAGACTTTGACCTTCTCTAAAGTTTCTATATCATCGTAGACTACCATTTTCTTGGTCCCCACCACGGTCATATTCCTGATCTTACAGGGATCAAGCCAACTGAGATGGAGATTAGCTACTATCTTGCCAGCAAAATTCAAAGTGATGAAAGCTACATCTTCGTTATCCGAGAGAAAATGACTCTGACCAGTGGCCACAACTCGACATTCTTTCGCGTCCAATCCATCATTTAGAAGATATAGGATTACCGAAATATCATGAGTCCCCAGATCCCAGACCACATTTATGTCGTCCTGAAAGAGTCCTAGGTTTCGTCGCTGAGAAGAGATATAAAGAACATCTCCTAGTTCACCCGAATCGATCAGTTCTTTGAGCTTGTTCACCGCCGCTGTATATAGAAATGTATGTCCTACCATTAGGACTTTACCTTTCTTTTTGGCTAGCTTAATAAGTTCCCTGGCTTGCTGGCTGGTCTGAGTCAAAGGCTTCTCCACAAAAACGTGTTTTCCTGCCTCCAGCCCCTCCTTTGCCAGCTCAAAGTGGGTACATACAGGAGTCGCAATGGCTACTCCCTCCACTCCCGGATCATTGAAAATCTCCTGGTAGTTTTGAGTCGCCTTAGGCTTGGGATAAACGCTCTTAATGCGCTTCAGTTTTTCCTCATCCAGATCACAGCAATACTCTACCTCACTTTCGGGAATCCGGATGAAGTTCCTAATCAAATTTGGTCCCCAGTAGCCACAACCAATAATGCCAACCTTGATCATCTCTCCTCTCCTTGACGATTTCTCCACATGACGAACCAGTTAAGGTTCAATCTTAATGTCTGGCAAAGAATGTCTTTATTTCAGAAGCGACCGTTTCAATGTCCTCCCCAGTCAATTCCGAAAACATTGGCAGGGAAAGAATTTGCTTGGCGGACTCTTCCGCTACCGGAAAATCGCCCTCTTTTCCCCCTAAATCTTCGTAAGCCTTCTGTAGATGAAGAGGTATAGGGTAGTGAAGTCCTGTACCTATACCTTTGGATTTGAGCCACTCTTGTAGTTCGTGCCTCCTAGGTGTCCTTATCACATACAGGTGATAAACATGTTTAGCGTGCTCTGCTTCAGAAGGAGTGACTACCTCATCCACACCCTTCAAAAGCTCATTATAAATCGAGGCATTTTTTCGCCGCAGTCTATTCCACTCGCCTAACCTTTTTAGCTTCACCCCTAAGATGACCGCCTGTATCTCGTCGAGCCGACTATTAGTACCTTCTAGCGAATGTTCGTACTTTTTGATCTGCCCGTGGTCCCTGAACATTCTTATCCTTTGAGCAACTTCCTCATCATTAGTAACCACCATTCCGCCATCCCCAAATGCCCCCAAATTCTTGCTGGGATAAAAGCTAAAACAACCAGTGTCTCCGATAGACCCTGCTTTATTATCTTTGTATTCTGCCCCATGAGCCTGGCAGGTATCCTCGACGACCTTCAGATCATACTTTTTCGCCATTTTCATTATTGCGTCCATGTCCGCAGGCTGACCGAACAAATGGACCGGGACCATTGCTCGAGTTC
>CBDVBC010000496.1:0-1705 GCA_965372125.1 Candidatus Hermodarchaeota archaeon
CCTCGGCCATGGTTGCCACAGCGCATGAAGCTAATCCTGGTGTTCGGATTGCCGCAACCAGAAAGACCGCGCCGCTGCTCAGGGTCTTTGACAAGCTGGGTGTTATCGCGGGTGGCGGGGATCCTCATCGCTGGCGCTTAGATGACGCGGTCTTGATTAAGGATAATCATCTTGCCTTCACAGATGATATCACTCAAACCATCAAGACTGTCCGCCAGCGGGTTAGTTTCACCAAGCTCATCGAAATCGAAGTACGCACCCCCAAGGACGCAGTCACAGCGGCAAAAGCGGGTGCGGACGCAATCCTTTTAGATAATATGACGCCAGCTCTGGTCTCTAAAGCTGTCAGGGCGGTTCAGAAACTTAAACGCGAGAAACCACCCATCCTTGAGGTCTCTGGCAACATCACGTTGGACACCGTCGCTGACTATGCAGCAACTGGTGTCGACGTTATCTCGGCTGGTGTTCTGACACATTCAGTTAAAGCACTGGACCTCTCAGTTGACCTTATCCCATTCACTAGCTCCCCAGGTAAAGGAGGTTCTCCTTCAGAATGAATGCGCTTCTTCCCTTGGCAAGAGTAACTCAAACGATAGAGCAGTGGCTCAGCGACTACCTGGAGCAAAGCGGGCGTAGAGGCTTTGTCCTCGGCTTATCAGGTGGGCTAGATTCCAGTGTCGCCGCGGTTCTGTGCCGCCGGGTCACAAGCTATACTTTGGGCTTGTTGCTTCCCTGTGGTGATACACCCTCAGACGCTGCCTCTGACGCGTTACTCCTAGCCGAACAATATGACATAGAAACAGCCACCTACGACCTAACACCCACTTACAACGCCTTCCTTAATGCCCTTGGTATTTCCAAGGAGACCGCTGACCCCATTATTCTTGGCAACGTGAAAGCACGCCTACGCATGGTCACCCTCTACTATAAGGCAAATCTACAACAAAGACTAGTTGTTGGGACAGGAAATCGAACCGAACTAGCTCTCGGCTACTTCACAAAGTTCGGTGACGGAGGCGTGGACCTCCTTCCCTTAGGGGGGCTCCTCAAAGGGGAGGTTCGTGACCTTGCCGAGTTCCAAAGAATTCCAGACCGTATAATAAGCAAGGCTCCCACTGCTGGCTTCTTTCCAGGGCAAACCGACGAAGGAGAACTCGGCGCCTCCTATGACCAGCTCGACGCCTTCGTCTCCGGTGCCACGCCAGAAGGCCTCTCCCCTGCAATAATAGAACAACTCCATCAAAGGGTACGGGCTAACGAACACAAAGGCAAACGCCCTCCTATATGCCCAGTTCATGGCTAGTCAAGAAAAAAACTTGGTACGACAATTCCGGTGAGGTCAAAGACACGTGAACCCGTTGAAACGCCTGGTAGGAACGATACTCCACTTCTTCGAACATAAGAAAAACCACGCCTTCCAGGTTCCCTTAGGAGACCGCGTATACTTTGTCTGTGCACGCTGCTCCGGTCTTTACTTGAGTGTGGCAGTTTGCTTTCCCCTAGTCTTGCTTCTGCACCATGTAACTCCTTCCCTCTTCCTCATGGGGGATTTCCTCACCGACTTGTTCTGCCTGTTCCTCATTCTACCAACGCTAGTTGATTGGACCACTCAGCGACTTGCCCTCCGAGAAAGCACCAATCGAATACGTTTCTCCACCGCGTTTCTCGCTGGGTTTTCCCTCGACTGGTATCTTCTATCCCTGGT
>CBDVBC010000497.1:0-1703 GCA_965372125.1 Candidatus Hermodarchaeota archaeon
CTGGATGAGCGAGTTTCGCAGCACGTCCAAACATATCCAACATGTTACCCAGTGCAATGTCGAGAGTCTCACCAAGGATACGGTAGCGATTCCCTTCTAGCATGGTGAGTTGTGTATTTCCTCCGGATAGATACACGACTAGAGGACGTTCTACCTTACTGAAGTAGCGAGCTTGCTCAACGTGGGCAAGGCAATGGTTGACACCTAATAAGGGAATGTTAAGGCTATACGCCAAACCCCGCGCCATCACGGCACCTACTCGAAGCGATGGGGGGAGACCTGGACCTTGGGAGAACGCAACTGCACCAAGTTGCCCCAGAGAGACGCCGGCTTGGTCTAATGCTTTCTGGAGTACAATAAGGCATGATTGTTGGTGGTGTTCAGCAGCTTCTCTAGGGTGAATGCCACCTTCAATAGGGGAGTAAATAGATTTCGCGTCCGCAAGAACAGTTCCTTCAGCGTCAACTATGCCGATACCAAATGTGTGCGCGGTACTCTCAATTCCTAGGACAAACATCCGACAACCTCAGGCTAGCCCTAAAGAGATGATGACAAGGCCGCCTCTTCCATCGCATATCTTAGTCTGCCTTACCTACTCGCCCTCTTTCCTAGTGGGCTTGAACTCTGTAAACCCACACTTTCCGCAAGCGACTCGATTAGAGTGTTCTGCCATAAAAACGCCGTCACCGCAGCGGCTACAGAAGCGGCGCTCCCGTGTTAGTTTCCCGTCCTTTCCAACTTTATAGTATTTATGAGGTTTTGACGTTGGTTTTCACCTTCATATCGTTAATGTTTTACTAGATAACAAGGAGGATTTACTTTTAGGTACTTTCCTCCTCTTTAGGTTCATGGCGTTTAATGATGTGTTTATCCTCCTTTGCAAGCGCGGCTTCTTTGGAGGGATAAAGACGAGCGTATCCCCGCGTTGAACCTCGACCGAAAACCCCAGCTAGTTCTATGATGAAGAGCAGGTCTTCTTGACAGTTCAGTAGTGCTGCTAATTTCGCGCGTACTGCTAGCCTATTGGGAGTAGACGCTCCTGAATGATCTACTTGGAATGTGATGTCCTGGCGATGGAGAAGTTGGTTATCCACCTTGTTTTCTATACTGATTTTCATTGCGATATCATCTGTTGCATGATTCGATATACTTCTTGTTTTTGTGTAGAGGTCACTTCGATGACAACGATACCTTTGCCAGGTAGTCCATACACAACCGCGGCGCCGAGAGGGGAAAGTACCACGGCAGGCAACGCGGTTAGGTCTTCTTCACCATCTATTAAGAGTTTCGTTGTTTTTCCCTGCGCTCCTAGCGTTAATGCATGTTCAATGGCTATCCAAACCTCTGGTCGGATTTGCCCAGCAGGATTAGCTGCCCGGAACACTACATCTGCAACGAGCTCATAATCTAACTTCTCATGACGCTTAGTCTTTCCGTCAAGAATAGATACTGTTGCTTGGCAGCTAACCTTGTCCAAGTTTATGGAGACCATATCACCGACAGCGATTACAGGATGCAACTCTTGCTTCTTAATATAAGCACATGTATCCTCAGCTGCTCCAAGTGCTTTCCGAGAAAATAGTTGCCCTTTCGGGGGTTTAAGTGAACTGCGGAGATTATCTGGTAAATGCAGGGTCGCGCTCCGGAACAACTCTATAGACAAGAACGTTTTGCCGTTCTTGCGGCCTTCGATTAAGGTAATA
>CBDVBC010000498.1:0-1697 GCA_965372125.1 Candidatus Hermodarchaeota archaeon
ATTACAGACAACTTCTAATGAATTCTCTAACCTTCTTCAACAAGGGCTTACCGCGTTAGACACTAGTTTTTCACAATTAGAAGCAGCAGAGCAACGCTGGCTTTGGAGCCGGAGTCAGACTTCAGGGGCAGCCCCAAAGCCTCCAGGAACTCCAGTTACTAAACCTGCTGAAATACCCAGAGGAACAACAGATTCAGTTGAAACCTCCCCTGAATTAATTGAATTAGAGTCACTTCGAGATCGGATTAAAAAGTGCTATTGGGAGTTAAAACAGGCTGTCAAATCATTAGAGACTACCATCAATCAACAGCACAAACAATTCGCAGCACTCAGCACGCCCGCAGTAGAGCTTCAAGGACCTGCTCCAATAACGCGAGTCCTTATTCCCATTTTCCTCATTAAACTACTTGAAGGCACCATTCGCTACGGTGTGGTATCTCCTCTGCGGATAAATCCTCTCTCTTCGAATAGTCCTGTTGTTGAAGTCTATGATACTACTCTCAATAAGAGCCTTCAACAACTTGTACGCTCCGAAATTAGTGACCCCCACTTCAGTATCAACATTGATCAGCAGGCACTAGCGCTCAACGCCCTCACTCACGCAGACTCCAAGGCACACATTGAACAAGGTATTAAGCAATTTGTCCGAGCTGGATTACTAAAGGCAGACGCTGTCGACAGACTCACCGCATTCTGGAGTAATATTGCTGGGCGATGCCCTTTCTGCAGTGCACAAGTACCACTAAGTCAACGATACTGTGGATGCGGAAAACCCATTCACGGCTATTAACAGGTAGCTATGTCCAAGCATCAAGACTTTGTTGGCGCTTTGGTTGCTTTGCCTTGGAGAGGCGTTCTATGACACTAAGAACTCTTTCACGTGAGAACCCCCGCTCCTCGCAGAGGAAGTGAACTAGCCCTTCCTTGTCCATTGGCGTCGGTGATATGTCGTATTCCTCTGTTACTGGGTGATGAAGGAATATTTCCCTCACCTGAGGATAGGTGGGAGAGAGTTTTTCGAGAACGTCTGAGGGCAGGTTTTCCAAGCTCTTGTGCTTTGTGATGAGCTTCAAGGCTGTCTTTGGACCAATTCCCCGAACCCCAGAATTAAAATCAGTCCCTATAAGGAGAGCCATATCCACAAGCTGTTCCCTAGAGAGCTTATGCTCAGCCAGGACACGGTCCAACTCGATGAGTTCTGGTTGAAGCGGAACTGAAGTACCACGTTTAGGTAATCGTTTCCGCCCAGTCAAGGTCAGATAGCGAAGCAGGCGAGGTGCACCGAATAAAAGCGAATCAAAGTCACGACTAGCTGACGCCCAAACCTCCCCCTTCCTTGCCATAAAGGCAGCCTGAGCCTCTCCTTCGCAGGGTGCATGAACGAAGGGGATTCCCAGATAGCTCAGTACTTCCTGGGCTTCCTTAGCCATTTCGCGTGTAAGACGACCGGTTCCCACCGCCTTAGACCAAGCAGCCTTTAGATCGCCCCGTGCAAGAGCTTCTTGGTATCCCTTTTCTGCCTGCCTTCGCTGCTCTCGCCGCTTCTCAATTTCACCCGCTTTAAGGTCTGGAGGTTTCCCATCAAAAACAAAAACTAACTGCATATCATATTCAGTGACGAGCCTTGTCGTCCGGTACAATAGACCTACTAGATGGGAAGTGACCCGGCCCTGGCTGTCCTTGAGGGGTACTCCATC
>CBDVBC010000499.1:0-1689 GCA_965372125.1 Candidatus Hermodarchaeota archaeon
AGCTTCCTGAACCACGACCAGTATGAATTATTCTTAATTGCCCGGCTGGCTTCCTTGGCAATCTTTAGGTTTCCTTCTTCCGGGCCATAGGCGCTTATGTGATATTCGTCTCGGAGGTTTTGTACGGGTTTCTCCAAGGTGGGCAAGAGTGCTGCCAATTGAGCCGCCCTTTCAGCGGGAGTGGCGTTTATTTCCGCAGGGTGGCCTAATCGCTTCAATGCTCTGTTGATTTCCATGTAGGCTTTTGCAAGAGGAGGAAGGTTGGCTTGGCGCGCCCAACGGATTACGATCCTTGGAGGCTCGAAATTAAGTTTGAGGAACCCGGTTTCGACCAGCACTGATATCGGTTGGAGGCCGCGTCTGCGCATCACCCGCCAAAAGATGGCCATTCCGATTATAAAAACGCCTGCCATCATTGTTAATACACGGATTACCGAATTGCCCGTGGAATCTTGTGTATCTAGCTTAGTGTCTTCTGGTGTCAGATTTTCCCTATCGTCCAGGATGTTTTTGTCACGAGAGGGATCATTCTCCCGACCGACCAGTTCATTTTCACCGCCGTCTTGGCTGTTCGTCAGCCGTCCTCCTTCGAGCCGCGCGAGAGGGAGCTGGTTGAGGGTTGGTTCGAATTCGACCCAGCCGATTTCAGGGAAGTATACCTCTGGCCAGGCGTGAGCGTCTCTCTGGCGAACAGTGTAGGTTTCTCTGGAGAATATCCCTTCTTCAGCGAATCTTTGAGTTTGAAATCCCTCCCTCATCCTTGCGTTAATGCTTTCGCTTACGAGTTCTTCTTGAATGCCCAGGGTGCGTTCGCCTTGTGCGTAACCTACGGCCATACGGGCAGGGATGCCCAGTGCACGCAGCAGTATCACTTCGGATGTGGCGTAGTAGTTGCAGAATCCTTCATTTTGTTCAAAAAGGAACCAATCGATAGGGTCTTGGTTTACAGGTAAGGGTGGGACTGTGTCAGTGTAGGTGATATTTTCCCGCAGGTATTCGGTAACCGCTTCGGTGATGTCGTAGGGGTTGTCTAGCCCCTCAGAGATCTCGTGGGCTAGTTCAATTGTGCGCGGGGTTACGCTATCTGGGATTTGGAGGTATCTGTCTGTTACCCATTCAGGATAGTCGTTTCCAGCCTGCCTGAGCTGGGAGACAGTGGCATCTGTGACTGAGGCGAAGAACTGGTAGGTTTCACCAGCCATAACGGGGACATCAGCACGGATGGAAGCTACGTCCAGGTTGCCATCCGGGTTGTACTGAACTTGCAGCTCTGCTGGGCGGCTGACCCACGTTGGCTGGGAGGCAGTGTAGAGTACTGAAAGAGGAGTTCCAGTGGTCACGGTGAATACGGTATCCCACCGCCCCTTGTAGTCTGGTTGGGAAAAATCAATCTGGTCTGGTGTGAAAAACTTCGGGCTTTCAGGGAAGGTGGTGCTCCACTGGCCTTCGTCGTAATTATCGTACACACGTGCTCGCCAGTAGAAGCGGATATTGGAAGATTGACGAAGTGGTGTTTCGATGGTTAGTACAACCGCGTTAGAAAGCGTATTCCCGCGGCCAAGTGGCAGGTTTTTTCCATAATAATCGTTGAAGATCCCAGCAGATGCTTGCAATGATGTGAAGGCGCGCCCGATTTCCTCTCGAATCTCTAACCAGGGTTCTGTTAGCTTATTCCAAATCCTTGCGGCG
>CBDVBC010000500.1:0-1686 GCA_965372125.1 Candidatus Hermodarchaeota archaeon
GTGGCGCAGTGGGGCACATATGGCTCAGGAGATGGTCAATTCGAGTATCCGGATGGTGTGACTATGGATGCATCCGGGTACGTCTATATTGCGGACACGCATAATCAGCGTGTTCAGAAGTTCACGTCGAGTGGAGCCTTCGTCTTGAAGTGGGGCAATTTGGGCTCCGGCGACGGCCAGTTCAGTTATCCATGGGGTGTGACTGTGGACACCTTCGGCAGCGTCTACGTAGCGAATACAGGTGACAATCGTGTTCAGAAGTTCGTGCCAGCAGGCTCGCCTGTACCAAACAACATCTTCTTTGATGAAACCCAGGCACATGGGGAGTTGTCAAGCGGTATATCAGCTATGGTCGCTGACTCATCGGGTATCCGAGGGGACTTGGGGGTGAGAAGTTATGTAAATGCTTGGCTGAGCCTTTCTGCTACAGCTAAGGATGGAGCAATTGTAGGTTCAGACGATATCTCCGTGAGCTTTGGAGTGATTCCACCCGGTGGGACAGCAACCTATCATTGTGACTTCTCACAGGTTGATCAGAGCATTGACATTACCGCCCGATACGATTTCGATGCCTGGCTTTGGAACACAGCCGACACAGTCCTTTCTCTAATCCCAGGCAGTTCGGCTCTGGTGGGAGGAGGGTTGGTCGAGACATTGAACGCGTTAAAGGGGCTAGATGCCATCCAGAAAGCAGCCAGCGAACTTCAAACCATTCGTTACGATGGATGGGCGTCTGCTCCAGGACACGCGCTCTCGGCAGCGTATGAACTGAGGGAATTGGTTACGGATGAGCAGCAGGTGACCGCTCTGCAGACTATTCTCGCTCGGGTGGGGTTGAATGTCAGCTACGATAGTCTTAAGAACCTGCTTACTTTGACTCAAATCTATGACCAGCTCGTCCGCATAGGACACACGCTAGTCTTCTTCATCGCGGCGCCAGATGGGGCTACAGTCACATTTAAGGCTCAGTATCTTGAGTCTGCACATAACCCCCCTCCTCCACCACTTCCGCCCTCCGTTGGCGAAGGAGCACCTAATCCGCAACTCTTCACCGACTGCTACAATCAAAACGGTGGGGCTACGATTCTTGGTTACCCTGTCAACAAGGCTCATCGATGGGGAAAGGGATACATTCAGGACTTCAGAGGAGGAGAGGGGCACGAAGGTGCCATTATGCGACCCGATGGTGCAAATCAGGCCTACGCGGTCTACGGTTCGATATGGTCAAAGTATCTCGCTCTAGGAGGAGCTGAGGGTCAACTTGGATACCCGACAATTGATGAATCTCCCTTGCCCTCTTCTTCTATTACCGGTGCTGATTGCAGGTATAACAAGTTCAATGGCGGAGCGATAGTCCATCGTAAAGCCACCAATGGACATGAAAGTAAGACCATATTTCTTGGTTGGGGCGTCTTTTTCAAATGGGAGGAGCTCGGTTATGGGAGTAGTGCTCTCGGATTGCCAATTTCTGTTGAAAGAGAAACACCTCAATCAGGAGCTGAGGGTTTTGACACCAGAGGAATCATCTGCGATTTTGAAGGTGGGCATATCTACTGGCACCACCGAGATACCGGAGCTTATGCCGACCAGTGCTTTGAAACTCATGGGGCGATAGATACCCTGTATACCCAAATGGGCGGCACGGCTAGCTGGCTTGGTTTCCCGATTAGTGATGAATATGAGAAT
>CBDVBC010000501.1:0-1683 GCA_965372125.1 Candidatus Hermodarchaeota archaeon
GAGATGGAAGTACAGTGGGTTCATCATAAGCTTCTTGGGAATCGTCTTTGTGATTGGCGTCCAGGCATTAATCGAGTTCCGCCCCGACTATCTACTCGGTAGTGGATTGATTATCTGTGCAATGATAATTTGGGGGCTTTACTCAATGTTCGGAAAGGCATCAATGCGGACCCAGTCTTCCCTGGACGCAACGACTGGCGGGGTTCTCTTCGGGACCCTCCTGTTCGGAGCCGGGGCAGTGGCGGAGCAGTTCTGGACCCAACCCGCCCTCATCGACCCATACTTCTGGATGAATGTATTGTATATGGGGTTTTTCGTGACCTTTATCGGATTCCTGTTCTATTTCTTGGGTATCAAGCATTTGGGTGCTACCCGGTCTTCAATTTTCATCAACCTGGTCCCTGTCTTTGGCATCCTCTTCTCTGCCATCATTCTGTTAGAGACTATTTACTGGACCTTCCTTGTCGGTCTCGCACTAGTAGTTGTTGGGGTACTCATCATCAACTTCCCAGAGCCATCGAACAGCAATTAAGAAAACAGGATGGTAAGGTTGGTTCAAGTTCCCTCTTTTAAGCACAAGGTGTATTGTACTCTTCAAACACCTATTATTAAGAAGGGATTGTATATAGGTTATAGCAACCTACTCGAAGGATAATTTCCCTGTCTTTGGAGGGTAGAAAGTTGAGAGTAGACACCAAGCTCCTCATAATTACCGGGCTCACAATTGGGCTTCTTGTGAGTCTAGCATATCCCGTTTTGCCAGAACAGGTTCCTCTTATGCCTCCTTTTTCATCTCCTATTAGAGAGCTTGGACAAGCACCTGATTTCAAATACTTCACTTTACCACCACCGAGTGAGATTTCGCACCGAACCTATTCGTCTAGTTCACGCACTAATGCAAAGATTAACATCAGCAGCGCTTCCAACGCCCCCTTGGTCGATCACAGCGTGTTGTATGGACCGCATGTCACCCTCAATGGGACCTGGGCGCCTCTTGATATACCTGGCTTCCCCACAATCAAAATCAAGCAGACCTGCCTAGAGTTCCTACACACCATCGTGCAGGAACACTATGGTACAATCACCGGTCCCGTACAGGGCGGCTGGCACCCCGACCACAACCCCCGCGAAGCCTACGACTATGTCTACCTAGAAAAAGGTCAAAGCGCCTATTTAGAAGTGGAGTTCGGCACCTGGACCGCAGGAGAAGGCAGTGCCCTAATCCACGATCCCAGTGACGACCTCGACATCTTCGTCTGGGCTCCCGGCGTGGAGCACACCTACGCCAACAGCCTCACAGGGTACAATGTACAGGCTAACCCTGAAGTTGGGGGATTCGTTGCCCCAGTCACGGGAAACTACACCATTGGCCTTGACTACTACTCTGGTGTTGTGCCCATGGGCTGGCGATGCTACATATACACCTACCACGTCTTGGGAGGTACGCTCTTTGATGGGAGATCCGCCATAGAGGACACAGCTGATATAGGCTTTAACGGTGTCTTTGGTGTGCGTCTGCGCCTGATTACAGGTACTAGCCTAGACGCCGACGACAGCTTTTCAAGTCGTGTCATTAGTAACGTGACAATCATCAACTTCTTCCCACCAAATGTGACCGTATTAACCCCAGGAGTTACATCGGGTACACTTGTAGGTCCTAGTCCTGTCAGTATCTCGTGGGTC
>CBDVBC010000502.1:0-1682 GCA_965372125.1 Candidatus Hermodarchaeota archaeon
GAAGACATTGATAGATCAGGTATCGCGCAGCCAGGGGGAAAAGGTGACACAGTGATAGCGAAACAGATTGACAAGATTCTGGATCGCTACCTAGAAGACAAGGTTGATATCGATCTCCGTGAGCTCCTAGCGGAAACCTGGGAACCTATTCTGAGCAGCATAAAACAGAAAAAACGGTTTGTGAAGTTACTCAAAGACATTGATCGGAAGATGCTCCTAGCGGATAGGGAAGAACAGAGGCTGTGGTCAAATTTTGATTATAAGGTGAACGGCGAACTCAAAGATGCACTAGACTATGCGCTAGCCGGGGCCTTTGATCACGCCTGCGCTGTCGCCATTGATCATGACGATCCCTTGGCGAAAATATTGGCGATAAAAACAGGTTTGCTCGCCCTTTCCATGACACGAACAACCGCGCCCACTTTGGTTACATTAAAGTCCATCGTCGAATCATTACCGGAGACTGACGACCCCTTCATCGAACTTGCCAAGGCTGCAGTATGGTACAAGGATCGGCGGATATCCGCAGAAGAGTACCGAGAAAAGTTCCAGAAAGCTGCAGAACGATTTGATCTCATCGACGATGAAGAGCACATTATCCAAGCCTTCCTCTTCGTAGAGCCAACAATAATGGTGCTCCCCGAGTTCGCTGCAAAAATGGCAAAGTACTTCGAAAACAAATCAGCGATTATCGCCACATTCATCTCAGCAATCATAGAGCGATCCCACATCTTTGACAAGCTCTACTCAATTACTAGTTATGACGAATTCAGGACTTCTCTAGGAATTTGGAAGGGTAAAATCAAGACAATCCTTGACCAAATTTCTAAAACAGTAAAATCGGGTTCAATTCGCCGACTCCTCGGAGACAAGGGCACCGAAGCCCGAAAGCTGGGCATAACTGGGTCACTTAATCTACAAACTTATTTTGCGTTGCACACGGCGCTAACCGAATCCATCATTCTCACCCTGAGCGAGCGGAAAGAACTGCTTGAAGAAATCATTAGAATCTATAGGGATTATTTTAGGAAATTACTTCTAAGTGAAATTCCGCTTTTCACCTCTACTATTGATAGTGCCTTTCAGAGTCTATCAGTAGCGATGGCAGAGTACTTCCACTTGATAACAAGCTCTGAAAGAGGGGAATTTAGAAAACAGCTGACCGAGTTCATGCGTGACATAATAGCAGTGTTAGCCAGTGAATGGATCAAGAGGGAAATCGATACTTCAACCCTCTTTGCTGTAACCAACGCAATTTGCCCAGTATTAACTGAACTTCAGGACGAAGAAATCTAGTTAACTTACCTGCTGCTACGGATGATGCACACCCAAAGCACCATCAACGAACAAACAACAAATCCCCGAGGATATGCCACCACCCTGGGAAATCTCGTCAACACGTTAGCAGCCTTAGCCTCCAAGGTTCTAGAGGGTGAAACACGAAACAAGATTCTATACAGGTGTACAAGAATACAAGTCCACGTCTACAAGTACTTCCTCTCTCAAGGAATCATCTGCAGAGATGATATAATCGCAGCCACCTTCAACGTTAGCCAGATCGCTGATGTCTTACCCGAGAAGATGCTAGAACCATTGCTTAGGGCAGTTGTGGCATTGAATAGGATAACAGTCCCTAGTCTCTTGAAATACGACGGCGAAGCCTCCGTAATCTGTTGGGCCCT
>CBDVBC010000503.1:0-1672 GCA_965372125.1 Candidatus Hermodarchaeota archaeon
CAAGTTGTGTTTGTATAATTCCTTCACTCATATTCACGATAATTACTGCACGATCATTTCTTCACGCAGAATTATACACTGCGATTCGTGGAGGTTCTACCCGCGATTGGTTCAGCTTCAGAATACAGGTTTTCTACATTCTCGGTACCTGTCTCCTGTTTCTTCCCCTCACAATCTTCGTCCAGTCGCTTCGAGTTGACCCCGGAGTAGCGATAGGAATTTTCGTTATGACTGTTTTTCTTTGGGGCTTACTTTGTGATATCAGTGCCAGGCTACTCCGCCCAGGTCTCTCAGGTCTTTCCCGAATCTTTCGACCCTTATTCGGTGAAAAAAGCACAATCTTTGCCAAGAGCGTGCAAACTCGACGCCACCGGACCATCCCGCTAATGATGATTATGGCACTAACTTTTTCTGTCACAATCTTTTCAGCAGTTGAGGCCCAGACATATGAAGGCTACATCACACAGCAGGTGAAGTACTTCCTGGGCGGCGACATTCGGATGTATAGTGACCAAGTTCCTGCTTCTTCGGTTTGGCAGATACTTAACATCCCTGGCATCGATGCTGCCACAGCAGTAATCATGAGGCCCTCTTTCGCAGTGACCGAGGAAATACTGCTCATAGGTATTGATCCTTTAGCCTATGCGCAGACTGGAAACTGGGACCCAACAAGCACCCCAGGAGCAGATCCTTACAGAATGCTACAAGCTCTTGAGGATTTGCCAAATGCCGTTATCTTCCCTCAGCACATCGCGAATGCTATCGGCCGACATGCGGGAGATCAAATCGATATTACAACTAGTTACATGATGAACATTTACCAACCGACGACTAACACTAAGACCTTCACAATTGTCGGAGAAGTGTACTCGGCGCCAGGTTTTGGCTTCGCCGACGCCGGAGACCCAGCCGCCATACCGACGCCCTATCCGGGATATGGTTTTCAAGAGAGCAACGCCTTCGCTTTCTGTCACATCGATTATTTCCTCTACGAGTTACCCTCCCTAGGCGCGATGGGCGAAATCGATGATACCTTCCTCTTCTTCGCCAGCGTTGAGCCAGGAGCTGACCGCGACTCAGTCTTTGAAATCGTTCAATCGGTAGCATTTACGAGAACTGCCTGGTCGTCACACTCAATTAATCTTGAAGAGATGTATCCTGGCGCTCACCTTTTTAGCGGTGGCGTGATCAGCCTTCTCTCCATGAGCTTCCTTGCCGCTCTCGCCCTTGGACTCTTATCTTTGACGGTTTTTGTCAATGTGATGGTTTCGGGGCGAAAGACAGAGTATGCGATTATGCGGGCGATTGGTGGTACTCGAGGCCAGGTCACTGCGATTGTCATCGGAGAGTTTGCG
This sequence comes from Candidatus Hermodarchaeota archaeon, assembly GCA_965372125.1. GTDB lineage: Archaea > Asgardarchaeota > Hermodarchaeia > Hermodarchaeales > Hermodarchaeaceae > YT-063. The sequence goes on from CBDVBC010000503.1 coordinate 1,356, forward strand.
GGCCTTATTCTCGCCACATTCTTTCTAGGGTTCTTGTTGAGCGTTGGTTTTTCGTGGCTTCTAATGAACACTTTGCTCAAGCTTTTCCCACTGCCAACCGTGGTTCCGTTTATTATTATCTGGCCATTATTACTGTTACTCGGGCTAGTACTTCTAGTGGTTATCGGGATGCTAATAGGAATCTACCTTCCTGCTCGCCGGGCAGGCGCTGTGACAGTTAACAAGATTCTACGCGACCTCTAGCAGCGAAGGAGCTTCTCGTCTAAGTGGATAAAAGGAATACTCCTTTATGCAAATCTTGTATCCCCTTATTTCTT
>CBDVBC010000504.1:0-1660 GCA_965372125.1 Candidatus Hermodarchaeota archaeon
CCTTTCTCGATCACTTCCTCGACGATATTGACGGCATCCACATCTATACGCCCGTAGGTATGGGTTCAAATGTGATTGCTGAGGTCTACCTCCAAGGCGCTGCGGCTGCTCGTGAGCGAAACAAGCGCTTTGTCGCAACAGTAGCCCCCGGCTATGATGATTCCGCGGTCAACCAACCCGCCTTAATCGTGGATCGGGACGATGGCGCCTACTACGAATCCCTATGGGACGCAGCCAAGGACTGCAATCCTGGGGGATATGTCATTTGCTCATTTAACGAATGGCATGAAGGTACCGAAATCGAGCCCAGTCTAGAGCATGGATACGAGTATATCGAGTTGACCGCCTCGCTTCGCGGCGAAGAGCCGTGGACAGGCCTCCCACCACAGCTGATTCATATCCTCCTCATCGTAGTGGTTGGCATTGGAAGTGTTGTCGCACTCGGCCTTGTAATCCGCGCCTACCGGCAAAGAAGCACCCAACGTCAATGAACTACTGAATGCTTTAAATCCCGTAAATGGGTAAACCTATCGGTACAATATTCTATGAGGTGTAGAAAATGAATGGCGAAACGATTTTCATTGGACTTGTAAAGAACGGAGAATTTCACCTGCTATCACCTAAAGCTAGCTTTGGTGATGTGATTCGCCTGACAAGTATCAGCAGGCAAGAGAGTAGACCACCTGATGCGGGATTAGCCGACATGTCTGAATACGAGGGATTTGTAATAGCTGTCCAAGGCTATCTCGACAGTAGTTGGCTTTATGAAGCGAATGTGGTAGAAAAAGGTGGACTAATCCTAACCGCCCTAGCCCAACAGGTATTTGGTGAATAGACACAATAGCCTAATCCATCAATATGAAACCAGTTAGAATACTCTACCTGCCGAGTTCTCGTGTTCCTTGTTAAAGAGGAAGATGGATTGCGAACTGGCAGGTGTTATCGCCCTTGGCTAGGGATTTCACGATTTCGACCCGGACTGGTTTTCCAAGGATACCCTCCCAGAGCCTACGGACCCATCCACTGCCGCAATAGCAGAAGGTGTGGGAAATCTTGTCTAAGTTATCTCTGATTAACGGGCAGAAGCAACTGGCTCGTCGGCGTTCAGCATCGGTCTTTGCCTTCTCAAGCTCTTTGGGGTTTGCGGGTCGCTTCTGGGAGTAGAGTACGTTGCCTTCGCGGGTAAACCTGGGAAACCGAGTATAGTCTGCATGCATGGCTTCGATGACCTTGTCGATGTCTCCTATCCTTTCATAAACGGTTCTAGCGATGGCGATGCTGGCTTCGGGGAAATCGTGGGCACAGGGCGATAGGATCAGGAATTTCTGGTGTTCATCTGCAATCTTGTCCAGGCGATCCAGTGCAGCGGCGGTCCATTCGAAACGTTCAGCGTGGCTGGATTCGAAGCTGAGTGCCTCATAGCCCTCCATAACTTTAGCTCGGTCCTCAGCTCCCAGAACCTGCTCTAGCCCGGTGGCAAAGCGTTTGTGCCAGTTCTGGAGAACGACCTGGACCTCGGTGACGTTTTCCTCAGGATTCTCAGAATGTATTTCTAGGAAGACCTCCGTTGTCCAAATCTTATCCAATCCTGGCGCTGGGTCCAGGTTGGTGTTTGGTTCCTGCATCATGGGCGGGCACCACCCCCTGGGGGGTTGTAACC
>CBDVBC010000505.1:0-1649 GCA_965372125.1 Candidatus Hermodarchaeota archaeon
CAAGCACTCTGGCGCCAAACGGAAAAATTCCTGACTTATAGCGGTACTAATAAAGTGCCCTTTCTAAGAATATAGAAGGGCGATTAGATGAGCGCTGTTACATGTATTTCTCACTCGTGGCATTCAGTCCTCTTAGACCTACTCTCGGAGTCAAATACGCTAGACTTTGTGTCTCCTTTCATAACAGTTCCAGCAGTTCGACCGATAGTCGAGGGCAACTTGGATGTGAGGGGAATCACTGTCCTTACTCCGCCTCGATTCCTGAGAGGCGCCTCGGACATCAAGGCACTAGAGCTACTAGTTGACCGAGGGGCAAGGCTACGGTCGCTGGCTAGTCTGCATGCAAAGCTGTTTATTTTCGATGATAAAGCAGTTGTTACTTCAGCCAACCTCACAGAGGGCGGTCTACGCCGCAACATCGAGTACGGAGTCCTAATCCACGAAGGAGAAGCGTTCCAAAAGGTCAAATCAGATTTCGAACGGTTGTTCAAGAAGGCACACGAAATCAAACCTGAATCATTACTTGTCATCAAGAGAATTATTGAAAACACGCCCGCTGAAATGAAGGACTTGATAACTAAAGTGACGGAGGAGATTCTTCCTGACAAACAAGCTGTTATTCAGTCCCTTGCTGGTTGGACAAGGCATGTCTATGAAGTTGTTTTGAAGTTATCGAAAGAAGAGTTTGAGCTGCAGGACTTGTATCGCTACAGGAATCATTTTTCGAAGCTTTATCCTGACAACAAGCACATCGAGGATAAAATTCGTCAGACTCTTCAATTCCTACGAGATGACGGGCTTGTCGTGTTCCTTGAACCAGGCAGATACAGACGTATTACGGGATAAATCCTCTTAGAGAGGAGCTATTGTAACCCGAGTAATACAACCTGCACAAGAGACATTCACTTTCATTGATGGTTCAATACAGACATTGTTCACCTCTAAAGCTTTCCAGCCTTCAAGGCGCTTGTGTTGAAGACCGCTTCTCTATAGGCTCGGGAGTGCTTGTTTTTTGCGTAGGTTTTTGGGGGGTTTTTCTTTTGTTCTGCGAATAGGAGATGAACAATAACTTCTCGATGAGGACAGGTCCACTACCCGCTATTTGTTGGCTGGCTGTGGGTATGCTTCTTTGTGAGAGGTGGTATGTGCGTATGACGTTGTTATGGAATCGAACTGTGCGTGGTCTGGTTCACAGACCGGATTACACGCCGGGAGAGACTGATATGTCCTGGTGTGAACGGATCAGGAACTGGCAGGAGAACGTGTGCTTGGACGAGATGGGGTGTGGCTTCTACATGGCGGTTGGGCCGGACCTCTTTGAGCTTGTGTGCTGGGCGCGCGAGAATTTGGAGGTTAATGAGGAGGGGGAGGTTGTGATTGAGGTGGGGGAGCTGGGTCCTGATGACCTGTATCTGCTTATGGAGCTTGCCGACCACGGAGAAGCCTTTGTGCTGCGCGCCAGTTATCCCGGATGGGAGGCTGATGAGTCGAATGGTATTGTGTTGATTGTTCGTCCCCGAAAAGAGAAACAAGCAGCTAGTGTGTCTGAGGTAGCGCAGCTGGACGGAACCGCCTAAAGAGTCATCGACCACGTCTAGTCGTTATGTTAATTATCAGTAAGTCACTTATGTAGCATCGTGTAGAGTCCT
>CBDVBC010000506.1:0-1642 GCA_965372125.1 Candidatus Hermodarchaeota archaeon
GGCTCCTGTTCTTCGCCTTTGTTTTCCAACGACAAGACTACTGGACCCGTCTACTAGGACAAGGCAGTCTCCAAAACCTCACCACCCAAGTCCTCAAGGGCCCTCTCGATATGGGCATCTTCATCACCGAAAAACCCCGCACTAGTCACACATAATAATGTCAGAAGGGACCATCCAGAACCATTAATAACCACATCCATTCGGGGACACGAATTCAGCTACATCCACTCAGCTATCCTCTCATTTTAGAGTAGTTCCAGTATCAGGTCGTAGTAAAACCGAATAGGCTATTTATAGGAAAAACCCTGATACAGAGTATTCTCTGTGAATGAAGGAAGCAACTGATATGGTTACACGCGAAATAAGGAAAGACCTCCATCATGTTGGTGTTATTGACTGGGACCTACGGCTCTTTGATGAACTGATACCTCTTCCCGAGGGTACAAGCTACAACTCGTATTTGATTAAGGGTCGTAGCAAAACCGCTTTAATCGACACCGTCGACCCCCGCAAGAAACACGAATTAATCGCAAATCTTGAGGACCTTGAAGTAAGGACCATCGACTTTGTGATTGCGAATCACGCCGAACAGGATCATTCGGGCACCATCCCGTTAATCCTCGAAAGGTTTCCAGAGGTGCAGGTTGTCACCAGTGAGCAATGCAAAACGATGCTCATGGACTCGCTATTAATTCCCGAAGCCCGCTTCAAAACAATAAAAGATGGGGACAAGATATCGCTAGGAGGGAGAACCCTAGAATTCATCTTCGCTCCCTGGGTGCACTGGCCAGAAACTATGTTGACGTATTTGCCTGAGGACCGCATCCTCTTTTCCTGCGACTTTCTAGGATCCCACATTGCTACAAGTGAGCTTTACGCTGGAGAAAGTGCTGATGTGTACCGCGCTGCTAAACGCTATTACGCAGAAATCATGATGCCATTTCGCACCATGGTAAAGAAGCATCTGAAAAAACTCGCCACCCTCAAAATCGATTTGATAGCCCCGAGCCACGGTCTCCTCTACGACAAGCCAGCATTCATCCTGGATGCGTACCGGGACTGGACATCTGATACCGTGAAGAACGAAGTCGTCATACCCTATGTGAGCATGTGGGGTAGCACCAAGACAATGGTAGAGTACCTCATCAAGGCACTAATACAAAGAGGAATCACGGTGAAACCCTTCCAATTGTCAGTAACAGATATCGGCGAACTCGCCATGGCTCTCGTCGACGCAGCAACCATCGTCATAGGGTCACCGACCGTCCTCACAGGACCACATCCACTCGTCGCCTACGCGGCGTTACTTGCTAATGCCCTCCGCCCCAAGACCCGTTTTGCCTCTATAATAGGTTCCTATGGTTGGGGTGGCAAAATGGTGGAGCAGATTGCTGGATTGATTCCCAACCTGAAAGTCGAAATCCTCGCACCCGTCATCGTCAAGGGTTACCCAAAGGAAGCGGACTTCAAAGCCCTCGACAAACTCGCCGACACAATCCAAGAAAAACACGCAACACTTGGTTAACACATAATACTATACTCCTAAAAGGTAACATAGGTGTGGCAATGATTACCTCAGATAGGTGGTTCCATTGATTAGTGGACAAGAAACCAATGACATTCTTGAGAGAATCAGAGAGGC
>CBDVBC010000507.1:0-1640 GCA_965372125.1 Candidatus Hermodarchaeota archaeon
GAGGTACAACCCCATGTGACGTTCCCCGTAGATCGCCCGCATCGTGGCAAGGGGGACGCGTCGCCCGAACCGGATCGCGAGGTCCTTGACGCGCTCCTCCTTCGACTGGCGGTACACGTAGCCGCGCGTCGGGTCGAAGCCCAGCGCTAGCAGGTCCATGAGGTTGCTCGTGGCGATCCGTTCGCTCACCGTGAAGGATTGACCGTTATCCTCGTAGGCTTCCACATCCGCGATGCAGTAGAAGGCCGTCCCGCCTTGCTGCTGAAAGTAGATGACTTCTCGCGCTGTCTGCAAAGTGCCCAGATGGAACTCTCCAGTAGGCTTAATGCCGCTCATCACGGCGAACTCTTCACGGTTTTTCATGGCATCGAGCACTCTTTTGAAGTCTCGGTGTCCGAATATTACGCCTCTGCGCATAGCAGCGCTTGGATTGGATATCTGCGTCAACAAGGGCTTGAATGGTTGAATTCCGAACTCCTCGTAAAGGTGTTCGTAGTCTTCCACCACGGTCATTCCAAACGGGTTAAGCGTCGTCTTACCAGCAGAGGACCTAGTCAATTTCTAATGCCTCCTAAATCTGATGTTCGGATACTACTGAAAAGCTTATTCGTCAAGAAAATGGCGACAACTAGAAAAGCGCGGTTGAAATCCCTTTGGGGGCTTAACACCAGTCCAAGGCGTTCACCTTAATATTGCAATGTAAGGACTCGCACTTAAAGGTTAATAGTGAACTCTAAAATACATCCACGCCTGAGCATGTCTACTATAAACTGAAAAGTTTGGAAGCGTCCAAGTTGCAAGTCAGAAAAGTTGAGGTTGACTTACTTCGTGCCTACCGGCTGTTGCATCCTAGAAACGTGGTATTGGTAAGTTGTATAGATAAGGCTGGCGAGGCAAACATTGTAACGTTAGCATGGTCGATGCCCACTTCCTTTGACCCGCCCCTAGTTGCGATAAGTGTTTCTCCGCGACGATATTCGCATAGGTTAATTGAGGAGACCAAAGAGTTCGTAGTCAACGTGCCAACAATCGAGACCGCTAGAGAAGCTTTGTTTTGCGGGAGAGTATCGGGCAGAAAACATGATAAGTTTAAGGAAGCCCCCTTAATCGCGCTACCGGCCAAAAAGGTTCAAGCGCCGCTCATCGAAGAATGCGTGGCCCACTTGGAATGCAAACTTGTTCAAAAGATAACCGCAGGCGATCACACAATTTTCATAGGTAGAGTCTTAGCAGCCACGGTTAATGAAGGAGTTTTCGACAACAAGTTTGATATCTCCAAAGTGAACCCGATTTATCATCTTGGAGGAGATGATTTCGCAACTTTATCCGCTGAGGTTGTTACTCCCCGTCTTTAGAGTTCACTTTGCTCCAAACTTTTTTAACCTTCAACTTCCCTAAAGGAACCCGTGCTGGCTATGACCATTCCAGAAGAGGTTTTTCAAAAATACGTAGAAGCTGGAAGAATCGCAGCTAAAGTTCGTGAGCATATGCGACAGATGGTTTCAGAAGGCATGCGCGTAATTGACATCTGCGAGAAAGCTGAATCATTAACTCGAGAAAACGGAGGAAAGCCCGCGTTTCCATGCAACGTTTCAATCAACGAAGCTGCTGCTCACTACACTTCTCCTCCTGGAGATGAG
>CBDVBC010000508.1:0-1634 GCA_965372125.1 Candidatus Hermodarchaeota archaeon
AGAAACAAAGCCAACAGAAACAAAGCCAACAGAAACAAAGCCCAGACCCAAGGCAGAAAAAGACGAAAGCGTTGTCTACGTCGGCAGCAAGCCACTCATGTCCTATATTACCGCTTGCGTCACTCAGCTCAACCGCAATCCTGATGAACTTTGCATCAAGGCGCGTGGACGAGCTATCAGTCGCGCAGTGGATGTCGCAGAGGTTCTACGAAATAGGTTCATGACTGACCTAAAAATAAAAAGCATCGAAATCAGCACCGAACAAGTTCAGACTACCGAAGGGAACACAGCTAACGTGAGTGCCATGGAAATCACTTTAGTGAGAACCAAGTAGTAGCAACTGCTATCAGTACTCGAATATTGCAGCCTTTTCTAAAAACCCTACCGCGGGAGAATGTTCTGCTTTTTTTGCAGTGTTTCTCCCTTCCTTTTTCTCTCCCGATCTTTGTAGTTCGGATTTCATTTTAAAATTCTGGGTAGCTAGCTATTTGAAGAGATAAGAGTGCCGCCTACATAGGTTTGTTCCACCTTAATTTTCCGGAGGTTTTCAGGTTCCACTGAGAGGAGGTTATCTGAAAGGACTATAAAATCAGCTAGTTTACTAGGGGCCAAACTCCCTTTCTCCTGCTCTTCGAAACCGGCATAGGCTGACTCGCGAGTATAGCAGTGTAATGCTTCCTTGATAGAAATGCGTATAGCAGGATTTGGATGGACAACCGCTGAGTAAAGACCATAAATCGGATCCATTGGCATACAATCTGAGCCAAAGGCTACTCGAACATTTGCATCCAAGATGTTCCGAATATTGTTCAGCTGGTTCGCTCGTTCAACTCCAAGCCGCTCATCATACATGCCTCCGGGAAGTCCCCACCGATGAGCGAAGTTTGGCTGCATTAGAAGAAGAATACCCAGCTTCTTGACACGACGAAGCAAAGGCTTGGTCAGAACCTCGGCGTGAATAATATTGTGACGCAGTCGGGCTATCAACTCTTTTCCACTGATTCTATCCTGACAGCGCAACACCATATCGATAGCTGCGTCACCAATCGCGTGGGTGCTTACTTGTTGGCCGAGCTTGTTGGCTGCTTCCACAATCGAACAATATTCATCTTCCCTCATCTCCAAGAAACCACTGTTCGATGAATCGTCTGCATAAGGCTGAGTAAGAGCAGCTGTACGCGCCCCCAGTGAGCCATCGACAAATACCTTAACGCCACCAAGCCGGAAGATATTGTCACCCAATCCCGAGGGTAAGCCAAGTTTTGCTACAGGCGCTATCAGGTCCTTGTCTAAATTACAGTAAGTCCGCACTGTCAGTTCGCCAGCACGCCGTAGCCGAAGGTAGCTAGCAAGGCAATGAAGCTGTGTTCTAGAAAGATTCTCGTGAACCGATGTGACGCCAAGACCAGCAACGAATTGACAAGCTGCGCGAATCCCCTGCACTGATTCTTCCTCCAGCGAACGAAGGTGACGCGTATCAAAAGGGACATCACGAAGCACCCCCGTTGGCTCGCCGGTTTGTATGTCCTTGTCAACACCTAGGTTGGTAAAATCAATATCCAATTGATTCAATGCAAGGGAATTAACACTATACAGATGGCCGCAGACGCGTTCAAGCACCACAGGATTGTTTG
>CBDVBC010000509.1:0-1616 GCA_965372125.1 Candidatus Hermodarchaeota archaeon
CATACACGCAAACCTTATATATATCCATTGTATATATTATATCGTAAGGACGATATAAGCGTCAACAACAACTGACCCCTAGGTTAGTGATTCAAAATGACCACCGGAATAAGAAAATTCGTCGGAATGATCCCCCCAGACCACCGGGAACCCGTCTCCACAGCACTACTCGACCTACTCCTGAAAACCAAGGCATCAAAAGCAGTCCCCGCTCGGGAGGCAAAGATGGTCCTGCACCTAATGATGCATGACCTACTCGCAACCGAGATGGGCCTAGAAACACTCTTCACCTGCGCTCTACGGGCAGAGCCCACAAAGACCCTCGATGTCATCGGCGACATCCTAGGCGGAGTTATGGCTGCAGAGGAGATTGCCAAGGCACTCACGACACTCACTGTCAGCGCATGAACCCTTTTCCCGGGTATTGGAGGCAGCCGCCTCCTTTTCCTCCCTTTTTCCCTCACCCCCTCTCTTTTTAACTCAAAAGGACTCTAAGTGAAAGAATTAGCAGATAACATGGAAGGATTTGCATGTCTACACCTTTACGTTTCGCAGTAGAATTCGTACCACAAGAAGCCTATTGGCAAACCACCGCCTTGGGAATACTGGCAGAAAAATTCGGCTTCGACTTTCTATGGATTACTGATCACTTCAACAACCGATCCGTTTACGTTATTCTCAGCTTGCTTGCTAACTATACTGAGAAAATTAAGCTGGGACCAGGAGTGACTAACCCTTATCTGATCAACCCAGTGCAGACAGCATCCACGTTGATGTCCTTGGATAATCTCTCAGGTGGTCGGGTTGTTCTTGGAATCGGTGCAGGTGATAAAATCACTCTTGGTCATCTGGGCGTTGAACGAAGCAAGCCATTGACAGCAGTCCGAGAGAGCGTCCAAATCTTTAGAACCCTTTTTGACAAGGGTAAAATCAAGGGATTCGAGGGAAAAATCTTCTCAGTCGAGAAGGCGAAGCTTGCCTTTGAAAAAACAGGCGAGTTACCGATATACATCGGCGCCCAAGGACCAAAAATGCTACAGCTCTCCGGTGAATTCGGACAAGGAACGCTGATCAACGCATCCCACCCACGGGACTTCGAGTATGCCATTCCTTTGATAAAGAAGGGAGCGGAGAAGGCTGGTCGAACCCTCGCTGATGTTGATGTCGGTGCTTACGCTAGCGTATCGGTGGCTAAGAAACCGGAAAAGGCTACGAAGGCTGCCACGCCGGTGGTGGCTTTCATTGTAGCAGGCTCGCCACCTGTTGTACTCGAACGTCACGGTATTTCTGTAGAGTCAGCTCAGAAGGTGTCAGGTCCCCTTACCAAGGGTGATTTCCCAGGGGCCTTCGGTGCAGTAACAGAAGAGATGCTGGAGTCCTTCTGCATCCGGGGTACACCCGATGAATGCCTAGAAAAGATCAAGGCTCTGCAAAAAATAGGTATTACACAATTCATCTTCGGATCCCCTATTGGTCCCAAGAAGCGCCAGTCCATGGAGCTAGCAAGTACAGGGATTATTCCCCACTTTAAAGAATAATTGAAAACGTTGCCACGCTAAAATCGAGCAGCAATAGTTCACGAAGCTAAGCCACTCCGGAACGCATAGATGCAAGCC
>CBDVBC010000510.1:0-1580 GCA_965372125.1 Candidatus Hermodarchaeota archaeon
GTCACTGATGCCCCGGCTTGAGCGGATAGCTGGCGCAAAGTTATCCAACTCTTATGCCTGGTACATCCGGATTCCCTCAATTCAGAAGTTTCTAGAGACTATTTCACCCGTGCTAGAGGCACGACTGGCGAAATCAGAATTCAAGGGAATGACTGATTCTTTAAAGTTAAGTTGTTACCGGGAAGGCTTCGAGCTGGTCTTTGATGAAGGACGCCTAACTGGTGTGAATAAATTAGCGATTCACGAACTAAAAGAAATGGAGCTGTCCCTTCCGCCGCTGATAATCATTCAGCTTCTTCTTGGTTATCGGACTATTACAGAGCTACAAGAAATTTACCCCGATGTCCTCTATTCCTCTTCTAAGCAGACCCTAGTCGAGGTGCTCTTCCCCAAGATCCGGGCAAGTATAACTCCAAGCTTCTAGCCTAGACAATGGGGTCCTCAGATAGCGAGGCTTCGGTATCAACAGTTGTCTCTGCGCCTACAATAATGAGCGACACTGCCTCTAGAGCACCAGCCTTGAAGAGGGGAGAATTGTTGTTACCGCACCGATAAGAGTATGTACAGGCAGGGCACCCATCTAAAGCGGTGCAGTTACAGCCCTGAAGGATAACCTCGACACGACGGAAAGCCTCCTCCAGTCTATCGTAGAGAAGCTTAGCTAGCCCACTACCCCCAGGACTGCCGTCATAAATGAAGATAGTACCTGAAGTACCCATCGATACACCGCCAATACCTTGGCTTCCGCCCCCGGTGAGCATGTTACTGCTTTCAATGAGAGTGTGCTCCAATGCGTGAAATGCCCCAATCAATAACACTACATCAGTGGCATCTTGTTCTGAAACCCCATTGGAGCCTTTCACTGCAGAGCTTGGTTGGCTTAGTGCTTTTACCACTGCTTCCTTGGGAACAGGTACCGTAAAGAAAAACCCCTTGGTTTCGTATTCGTACTCTAGGGGAACATCGAGCTCCTTGATCTTGAGTATCTTATCGGTGAAAATATCCTTGATGACATAGCCAGTAACAACCTCAGTTATACGCAGGTCTGCATAATGTACTGTTACTCCATGGACCTGGCGGGTCTCCAATGTGGTGATGATTTCAGGTATAGTGTGGCGCATGGCTTGAGTCATTTCTCGGAGGCCTGGAGGTACCGGTTTTACGACAGCACGTCCAATTCCCTTCTGAAACTCAAAACTGATGGATTCGTAGGTAGTTCCAGCGTGAAGATAGTAGGCGCCAGGATGCAGCTCTCCCTGGGCAATGGGCATCTGACGTTCCCCAATAACCTTACCCTGATGAATAATCCGTACCGAGTCACCTATACCTCGGATTGAGTAACGCTGAAGAGCTCTCAGGGCAGCCTTCAAGCTTGGCTTAATCTGAGTACCAGTATCAACCAATAATCCCTCCTCAACAAGACCCTGAATGATGTGCCGGAACTCGGCGAACTCACCTGCCTGCAGAGGTTTATCGAGGGCGGCTGCCAGGAGCTGGTGATGAGCAACCACCTCGATTTTGGGCTCCACAAAGGCAGCGTCAATATCAGTGAAATACTCATCTGGGTGGTTCTTGTAAAA
>CBDVBC010000511.1:0-1570 GCA_965372125.1 Candidatus Hermodarchaeota archaeon
CAAGAAAATGTCTTCACCTATTAAGATGTGGTGGAGGGAAAGGTAGGCAGTGTTGGGAAAGTGCTCTTGCTAGACGAGATGTCCAGCGAACTGGCTGTTTCTGTAGCTCAGATGCTGGATACTAATGCTGAGGAGGTTCAGTTTGGTCGCTCCTATCTCACGGAGGCTTTAGGTAAACCCGTTGCTTCAAAGGTACTCCAGATCACCGATGATGCTCTCATGCATGGAGGCATCAGGTCCAGACCCTTTGATGGTGAAGGATTCCCCTCCCAGAAGACCCCTGTTATTGCTTCGGGGGTTCTGAAGAGCTTTCTCCATAATTCCTATTCAGCGCACAAAGATGGTGTGGAGAGTACGGGTAATGCGAGCCGCGCCTCCTATGCGAGCTTGCCCGCAATCTCGACTTCGAACTTTGTTGTGAGACCGGGTAAAGGCCAGCTAGAGGACTTGGTGTCTGAGATTGATAAGGGAATCCTCTGCCGCTACACTGGCGATCGCCCCAACATGACAACGGGTGACCTTTCCGCGATGGTCATGGAGGGCTTCTTCATCAAGGGTGGCGAAATCCAGCATCCGGTGAAGAACACGCTTATCGGGATTAACATGCGGGATCTGCTTCAGAGGGTGCAGCGGGTCGGTGCAGACACGAGAGTATTGAAATCAGTTGTTAGCCCCTCCCTTCTCATAGAGTCGGCCAAGATCACGTCAAGCTAGCACATCTAATCATAGTGGTTAAGTTTTTAATCGTAAACACTCTTAGGAACTGGAATAGTAAAGTCTAGGTGATAAGAAGTGACTGATTCAAATTGGTGGGATAGAGGAAATTTTGGGCGCCTTGCCAGGATACTAGGATTAATTGGGTTTTTCCTCAGTTTTGCAGGCGTTGCAGTTCTCGGTTTTGCCTTGTTCGCGGCGATTACTGAAGTTATGATGAGCGGTTTTGGTTCTTTCCCGTTTGGGGGCGGCTCAGGATTTTCCCTCTTCGACCCGATGATGGGCATTGGCTTTGTCTTGAGCCCTGCAATCAAGGCCTTCGCTTGTTTTTTCTGTCTTTTTGGTCTTGCCCTAATAAGTAGCCAAGAGCGTAGGAAAGCTGGGGGCGTGTTGTTCATAATTTGTGGTACAATTATGGTTCCTCCAATAGTCTTCGGTGGACTTTTCAGTACCGTACTGGAGTTGTATGGTATACTTCCCTTCATTCCACATTTCATCAGTGGTTCGCTCTTAATCGCAGCAGGTGTGCTTGCCTTTGCTTGGATTCCACCAGAAGAACCGGGATTGACCATAACCGCGACGATTGATTATACGCCAACCCCAGAGCCAACAGTATGTCCTAATTGCCGCACACCCCTAATTGGCAACGAGAGGTTCTGCCCGGGCTGTGGTAAAACCATCAAATCCTCTTAGCCTTCAGAGTTCTCACTTCGACTAGCTTTAACTCTACACCATATCCCGTAGGGGCATTCAGCTCTATAGTCTTGTCAGAGATACAATAGGTCTTGTATTTAATAGGCTATAGTGTGTAGTATGTGTTATGGGTCAGAGCGCAAGTCTAATCCGAAGGATTATT
>CBDVBC010000512.1:0-1558 GCA_965372125.1 Candidatus Hermodarchaeota archaeon
AAGATGGTTGAGTTGGTTTGGGGATCTCTGATACTTTTAGAACATCCGGACTCCCATATTTCCTTAGTACAACCGCTTTCATAAAAATAAACCACCTTTAATTGATTGTAAAACTGATTAATGATTTGTTTGTCGCTCTGAAAGGCACGAGCTTTGGTTGTTTCGTCTATCACAATCACTCAGCCAGTAATACTGACAAAAAAAGGAAAAACGAAATTAAAGCTCACCTGCGATGTTTGAAATCCTCATGTGTGAGATAATCCTGGACTAATTGAGCCGAAATTGGTTGTGACTTCAACTGTGTAGTATCAATGAGGGACTCAAGAACACTCCCCATACGGTCTTCAATGGGAGAACTAGTCTTAGCGGACACCAATTGTCTTGCAAACCTCTGTAATGTTCGACGTTTGGTTGTTGATTTACTAGGTGCGAAATAGATAGGATTGGAATGATATGTGTTCTCAGCAATGATGACAGTGAGTGCCTGATCAGTTACTGCAAACGTCAACAAGTCGTAAATGTGAATATCTGCCTTCTGTTCGAGAAACACTTCTTCAGGGACGAACCGAGGTAGCCCTTCCCTAGCGCTTGTCGGTAGAAGATGTGTGGCGACATCCCTTAGTTCTGCCAAATGAGGACCTAAACTAGTAAGAATCCCTTGCAACGTCTTGTTCTTACCCTTAATGGTGAGAAGTGTACCTTCAGGGTTTGGTAGATTCGGAAAATCAGCTAATCCAGTGATGATAAATTCTTTCTCGCGGAGAACGTCGAAAGTCTCCTCCAAATCAATACCTGCGACAGCATCAACTACTAGTGCTTGTGCCCATGTATTCAGGACCTCATCTCTGGACCATCCTTCAAAGACCAACTCGGGTTCAACGTGTTCGATTACCTCACGTTCAGTCACAGGTTTTTCTGGTTCAACATCCATGGATTCATCCATAGCCGGCTTACGCTTGAAGAAGGCTATGATGCGCTGTATCAACGATGGTTTTAGTTTTTTAACCGGTTCAGTTTCTATGGGTTTGACTTGTATCGGTTTTACTTTCTCTTTCTTCGCTTTCTTGGGCGCCATAGGACGCCGGATTAATCCTTCTATGTCCCGGCACCTATCTTCCAACCTTCTGCGAATTAGTGCTAGATTGATGTCATCCGCGGTAGTATTCAAAAAGAACCAAGCTTCGTAACCGCTATCGGGGGCGCTCCCACGTACCAGGAATGTCTGAAAGCCTATCTTTTCAGTTGAAGAAGCGAGACCAGTCGCGCGGTAGTACACTGGTTCAACATCTTGCTTTCTAAATTTGCTGCGAGCGCAAACTTCGAAAAATTCCTTCTGAAATCCCACCAATTGTTTACATGTCATAGAAGTGCTGTTCCCAAAATGTTCCTCATTATTAGAAAGATTGCGTATTAATAATGCTCCCGCACTATCGACAAGCAATGGAACTGTTGCTTCAGGGTTTGGTAGCTCACTTCTACGATTAGCAAAACGCTCTAAACTGCTCAAAGCGGCGTCTGCAAATCGGTAATCCTTGAAATCTATTAGATACTCTTCTCC
>CBDVBC010000513.1:0-1528 GCA_965372125.1 Candidatus Hermodarchaeota archaeon
CGTCGTCTTACCAGCCCCATTAGGACCTAGCAACCCAAAGGTTTCACCCTCATAGACTTCGAGATCAAGTTCATCAACTGCCCTGATCTCCCCAACATTGCCATAATACTTGGACAATCGATCTGTACGAATCACAGCTTTCATCATCTGTTCTTCCTCATAACGTTTAACTAATGCTTTGGTTTTATTGTGTTTGTTTTATTATTATCTACACCATTGTAAGGGGGATCATGGTTCTAGCGTTCTCCAGGAACGGGACCATTACCGGGGCCTGGTCCTGGGGAGATAGGTATCACAGGCCACTTCCACCACTGATGGTCTGGGGGCCAGTTCAGGAGAACGAATGGCAGCGACAACGCAATGAATATGAGGCAATAGACCAAGAAGGTTCCGATGATTTCCTTTCTGTTCTCCGGTTGCTTCTTTCCGAACAGGATTCTGATGGGCGCCGTTACCAGCGAAGACACGAATTTGGGTACAGAAAACATGAATGGAGCGCTTTCTTTGTACTTCAGATAGACGACTGCATCCCTTTTGTTCATGTTGATTTCCTCGGCCAACGCTATGCAGATCACGATGAGTGTCGAGATCAGCCATGGCAAGCTCGCCCCTGGATTTGAGCCTCCCCAGCTGATTCCAGCAAGAGATGCCAGCAGCATGACCCCGTAGCTCCAGATGATGTAGCCGAGGTATTGAGGATGCCTTGTGTACTTGTATATCCAGAACGTAACTGTCTTTCTTTTCTCTGTTTTCCCGTAGAACCACGCGATCGTGCCTAACAGGAAGATGAAGAAGCCTAACCCAGTGGCTGCAAGTGCCAAGGGCATTCTGATGTCCAAGCCCGCTAGAGAGAAGGGGTATGCTAAGATCATGTATGGGAGGTAGGCTATGTCTCCGAGGTTGACGAGATTGAATTCCCAGAAAGGTATCCAAGTGATTCTCAGTATTCCAAGGCCGGCGAGGAAGAACATGGAGCCCGCGAAGTAGCCGAAGGTAGGTAAGAAGAAGATTAAAGCTCCCAAGGACGAGAGTTTCATCCTCTTTGTGACGAAACCCACTACTATCAAGCCTATCACCGCTACAAGGCACGCGAAGCCGATGGGCCTAGCGATCTTCATGAATTCCTCCACAATCTCTGGTTGTGTTACTGGACTAACATCGGGGATCCAGCCAGCACGATTCAATAATGTAGCTAATATCTTGGGAAGCTCTATCGTAATGAAGGTCAGAGCCACGGTGAAGACGAACGCCAATAGGGTTAAGATGGCAAGCTTTGGTTTTTCAGTATCTGTCTTTATCATTCCAATCATTTCCTTTTTCGTGAGAATATCTTCTGTAGTTCATCTTCACTTAGGTCTATTCTCAGTACACCGTAGACTCCCTTAACTTCTAGCGCTGCACCCTCTATCATGGATAGCTCTTGGAGTTCACCGAGGTATCCCTCGAATAATACGCGGTCGTGGGACTCGTTTGAAATTGATATGTGCCTCACATATTTTTTAGATTTCATCTCGATTGAGAAAGCGTG
>CBDVBC010000514.1:0-1517 GCA_965372125.1 Candidatus Hermodarchaeota archaeon
AGAGGAAATCAGGATTTACTCTGTTTCCTTGACGAGTTGGAGAGCCTCATCGATGGGCAGATGTTTCAGGTCATTGGCGATGTCGTAGTGGTCTTGGCAGAACCATTCAGCGTAGGGTGGATGCCCCACGAATCCCTTTTCCTTCATTTCCCGGTCCCACGCCTCATCCGAGGCTCGCCGCTTGAAATAGAGGAGCCCTCCTTCTTCTGGGTTGAACTTTCGATCACAGATGCAACAACGCGGTGGACGCATATCATCACCATTGAGTAGTTATTCTGGGGTCTGGGGAAATGTCTACCTTGAACCTGCTTATCCCGGGCTGATAATTGTTCTGGGTTATGTTATCGGAGCAGAGAGTGTATTGGGGCTAGCCCCTAACTCCTGCGACGACGTCGGTCCTTACCCGTCTTTGTCTTCTCTTGATGAGAAACGCCTTGACTTGAGCTTTAAATTTTGTACTACCCATGATTCTATCACCTAATCAGATGTACAGGCTAATAATTCAGATAATAGGATAAAAAGGCTCCCACACACAACGCAGAAAAAAGAACTCAAGGCACTCCTTCACCACAAGTAACAAGAGAAAGGGCGTGTTGGTTTCTAATGCTTATCAGCACTCTATTGTCTGGTATTACACTGTTTGCATTCCCCAGGTGGGTTTAGTACCTGGGTTAGGTGACTTCGAGCCGGAGTTTACAGGCTTTGGGCGTGTAGTCGACTTCCACTACTGACGCGACCCGTTCGGTGACGCGTTCGATGAGGGCGGCGTAGAGCCCAAACATGAGGCAGAAGGGTTTCTCCAGCTTCATGGTGGAGAGGGTGTAGCCGCTTTGTTCGCTGAACACGCAATTGTTAACATGGAAGGTGAAGCCGGTTTCGGTGAAGTCTTCACCCCGGATTGTCATACCAAGTAGGCTAGCGATGTTGGAGGATACCTGTACCAGGCTCGGCAGGTCCTTGGGAAGCATCTGGAAGGGGAGAGGGAAGCCTTGGCTTAGCATGTGGTCCAGCATCTTGTGCCCATACACCCGTGCCCCTAGGGAGTAGTCGATTCCGAGCTCGCTGTAAGCCTTTACGAACGAGCCTATCACGATGCTTAGCCTGTTTGATTCGAAGTCGGTGGCGAACTTGCGCATCTTGTCCATGGCATCTGGATCAATCATTATTGTCATTCCCTACTATATTCTATGTCAATCACCTGCAGGGTGGAGAAAAAGCCTTGCGGTACTCCTAGTAACACCCTTGAGTGAATCCCGGGCGGCTCTCCGGTCACCTCACCTGCCTAGCTGCCAGGTCTGTGTAGAAGAGGGGTGGGAGCTGGTTGGAGTGTGCAGTATACACATTTAAAAGGAAATGCACCATAGTGCCGGTATTACAGGCTTTTAGAATCAAGGAGAATTGTGGCATGCAGAAACCCCTGATCGTCTTTACATTCATTTTGCTGCTCGGTGGGCTACCTCTCCCCGCCCTCCTAAACGTCAACCCTCCTGACATGGATGGGCAACTCCCCGAGCAAG
>CBDVBC010000515.1:0-1514 GCA_965372125.1 Candidatus Hermodarchaeota archaeon
CATCAGCTCCTGTGGCCGCAAACTGTAAGAAAGCGCTGTTTCCAAACTAATGTGGCCTGCTTTAACAAGCCCTGTCAAAGAAGTTTCCAGTGTCTGCATTCCTACACTGGACGAAGTCTGAATGATGTTGTCAACCAAATGGGTTTTACCTTCGCGAATAACGTTTCTCACTGCAGGGGTCGCGAGCAGAATCTCAGTGCTGGGGTAGCGGCCTCCGCTTTCAGCTGGAATAAGACGCAAGGAAATTACAGCCTCAAGTACATTTGAAAGTTGCATCCGCACTTGTTCTTGTTGATTTTCTGGAAAAACACCCACCACTCGGTCAAGTGTCTGGGCGGCACTATTGGTGTGCAAAGTTGTAAAGACGAGGTGGCCTGTTTCGGCAATTGTAAGCACTGACTCAATAGTTTCATAATCGCGCATTTCTCCAATTAGTACCACATCCGGATCTTCCCTCAAGGCGCTACGAAGTGAAATTTCCCAAGAATGAGTGTCTAGATGCATTTCTCTTTGGGCAATGAGCGATTTTCGGCTTGGATAAACATACTCGATTGGGTCTTCAATAGTCAAAATATGTTCACCTCGGTCGCCATTTATCACATTTATAAGCGATGCGATCGTAGTCGATTTACCATGTCCAGTCGGACCAGTAACCAAAATCAACCCTTGTCGCAATTTTGTAAGATTGGCAAGTACTTTCGGCAAGTGTAACTCCTCTAAATTTGGAATCTTATTTGGGATCAATCTGAGTGCCGCAGATAAATAGCCTTTTTGGTAAAAAGCGTTGACCCTAAATCTCGCTGTTTCTCCGAGAGCGAAAGAAAAGTCTAGCTCTTTGTTCGTCAGCAAAAGCTCTTTTTGTTCAGGCATGCAAAGTGAGAGAACGAGTTTCTCAATGTAATCCGGTGTGGGAGTTGGTCCGCGTGTTATTGGAATCAATTTTCCATCAACCCGCAGCGTAGGATAAACACCAGCCATGAGATGGATGTCGCTTGCTCCCCGGCGAAGTGCCTCTTCTAATATTTGTTGCATCTCCATCTTACAAACGTATCAAGTATCGTGTATCAAGTATCATGCTAAAAATTTCTCGACACTTGAGACTTTGACACTTAACACCCTCCTTTTAGGTAACCGCTAGGTTTTAGACTTTAACCACTAGCAACTTGTTCCTAGCGGCCAGTTCCTACCGGCTCATTCCCTCGACACACGAAGTATTTCTTCTATAGTCGTTATGCCTTCCAGTGCTTTCAAGTAACCATCTTCAATTAATTTAACCATTCCCTCTTCAACGCCTTGTTCTTCGATTTTTCCTGCTGGCGATCGTTCCAAAATCAACCTACCAATCCTATCAGTGACGGGTAAGACTTCAAAAATCGCAATCCTCCCTTTATAACCAGAGTCCCCACATTTATCACAACCTTTTCCTTTTGTGAGTTTAAACTTCGATTTCCCTTGGATACTTTTCAGCTCTTTTTCTTCCTGCTCGGAAAGTTTTGCGTGTTTTTCATGAAGCA
>CBDVBC010000516.1:0-1503 GCA_965372125.1 Candidatus Hermodarchaeota archaeon
AAAAATAAGAAATGGATTCCTCATTTTCATAAGGAATTTTTCAGACCGAGGATTCTGAATTTCACTTAGAAGGAATACTTTTTGACGATGTCTAGCTTCCTTAATCCCGCCTATGGGACCAAACAGGCTTCCAGTAAATCCTTTCCATAGATTAGCACAAAACATCAATAGACGGGTACTTGTCAGAATTAGAATAGGGGACTTCCTATCATGCGAGAAAAGAATAGCCTCATCTTCGTTCAGTAATTTATGAAGGTTCTTCATTACTCTGGATTTTTTTGCCATAATAACACCTCATGGTGGGGATATGGTTAATACGTCTCGTCGACAGCCCAACGGACCATTCGGTGACACGGATAAAAGGCATCGTGTGGTAAGCCAATCACTCCCCGCCCGGCGCCTCCAAGGGAAACAATCCCCTGGCCACCATTCGCAATGAGGGCATCGCGGATCTCTGCTTTGCGTTCATCTGGGTAGACTCCGATGGTCTGGGTGGCCACATTGACATAGGGAACGCTTTTGTGGATGTGTTTTACCCGACTGACTGCGGCAGTCCGACAGAGGGGGAAGAACTCGTCCTCATCAATGGGCTCTTCTAACAAGACGACCGCTCCCTCATTCTCACCACCCCATACCTGGGAGGTTCCGCCGATTTCGAATTCATTCAAAACCTGTCGTAGATCTGGAGGGAAGTAAGGATTCGGTTCAACATCGGTAGCATAATTTCGTAGGTAGTCATACAATTCATTTTCACTGAGTAAACTACTAATTCGGTGCATCTGACCTTGGCCAGCAGCCCAGAGTTCTCGAGGCAGCGAATATTGCTTCTGGTGCTCCACCATAAAGAATCCCTCAACTACACATCCAATCATTCCTAGAGCAAACACTTCGGGGTCCAAAGCAATTCGCCCAGACTGCCTAACATGTTCCTATAGTTTGTCTATTTGCTGCTGTACTCGTTCTTCGATCCCAAATCAGAAGACTATCATATGATTCCTGGCAGGGAAAACGAAAAGACACAAACAATGCAAAAATTTCCGCGAAGCTCACTATTTCAAAACATTATACGATGAAGTAGAAAGAGGATTATCTCATCTTTCTCTTCTTTTTCCTTTTCTCTTCCTGAGATCTGTGAGCTTTGGAACCCACACCTTGAAAAGCGAAAATTAAGTCGACAAGACTGGTGTTGGTGTTTTCTGATTGATTTGGTAAGATCCCAAGAATGGGGAATAACTTTCAATTTTTGTCCAAATGAGTAAGAGAAGGTTTTTAGCCAATCAACCATCCTATTATCTATCTGCTATTTCACTGGAGAACCTGACAAATGCTTTTTCGGGAATCAACTGTGGGTCTCAAAACAATTGAGAAAATCATCCAAATAAGAGTCGTGTTTTTCTGTGGTTAGGACACGCTCACTTTGAGTCGCAATAGCCGGGATTTAAGCGATCCATACAAATAATACACCGGTTAGTGGCCAAGAAAGGAATGAGAAAGAGAAGCGTT